>JAIUOC010000008.1:300000-406671 GCA_020161265.1 Chloroflexota bacterium
ATCGGCTATCGCCAAGTGCGTGCGCCCTTGGCTGATTATGTGGTCTTGACGATTAATTTGCGTCGTCCGCCGCTTGATGATTTACGGGTGCGCCAAGCCATCGATTATGCAGTTGACCCAACCACGCTGATTACTGAAGTCTTGCAAAATCGCGCGTTGCCTTTGAATTCGCCAATTTTGCCTTCGTCGTGGGCGGTTGCTGAGGGTCTGACAGGCTACATTGATGACGCTGAGCAGAGTCGCGCCAATGGGTTGCTTGATCAAGCTGGTTGGCAGCGTGATGCTGAAGGGTGGCGACGTAAGGCTGGCCAATTGTTACGCTTCGATTTGGTTAGTGCCAATAGCCCCGAACGCAGCGCCATCGCCGAACGTATTCAAGCCCAACTAGCTACGGTCGGCATTTCAAGCAGTTTGCAATTGGTTCCGAGCAGCAATTTGCAAGATACACTGAGCCAACATACCTTCGATTTGGCAATTCATGGTTGGTCGAATTTAGGCAGCGACCCCGATGTTTACGAGTTATGGCATTCGTCGCAGGTCAACGCCGCCAACTTTGCTGGTCTCGAAGATCCAGCAATCGATGATTTGTTGGTGCGTGCTCGTCAAACCACCAGCCAAGAAACCCGCCGCGAATTGTATGCTGAGTTTCAGGCCAAATGGTTGGCCCTCGCGCCCTCGGTGATGCTCTATCAGCCGTTGTTGGAGCAGCAGGTTGGCCCATCGATCGAAGTGCTCGGTCTGGCTCCAATCAACCAACAAGCCGAAGTACTCTATCGGCATAGCGATCGCTTCCGACGGATCGCCAATTGGTACCAAGTATCTACCCGTCAAGTCTTGCCCAACTTCCGAAATGAACCACAAAACGAACGCCCACGCTAACCAGCGGGGCGTTGCGGCTTTTTAGGGTTGTTGATGAGAAAGGATCAGCCAAATGACTACCCAAACTCTCCCACACTGGGATCTTTCAGTTGTCTACCCCAGCCTCGACTCGCCTGAATTTGCCGAAGGCTTTCAACGGATCAAGCAACAAGTGAGCGATCTCAAAAGCCTGTTTGATCAAGCTGCTATCCAACGTAGTGAAAACCAAGTGCTTGATTCGGCCACGATCGCGACCTTTGAAAGCGTAACTACTGCCTTCAATAAAACCCAAGATGCGATGATGACCAATTTTAGCTATGTGATGGGCTTTGTCGCCACCGACACCCGTGATACGCTAGCCCAAGCTCGGTTTAGCGAAATGCAGCAATTAGGCATGCAATTGCAACAATTGGGTTTGCGCTGGGTCGCTTGGATTGGTGGCTTGGATATTGATCAATTGATTGCTCAATCAAGTTTGGCCGCTGAGCATGCTTTTATTTTGCATAAAACCAAACAAGAAGCATTGCACCTGATGTCGCCTGCTGAAGAAGTCTTGGCAGTCGAACTCAATTTGAGCGGTGGTAGCGCTTGGAGCAAATTGCATACGGTGGTTAGCTCGCAGCTTAACGTGCCTGTCACCCAGGCTGGCGAAACCAAGCATATGCCAATGAGCATGGTGCGCAACTTGGCGTTTGATCCAAATCGTGAAGTTCGGCGCAGCGCTTACGAGGCCGAATTGGCTGGCTGGAAAGTGGTCGAAACGCCCATGGCAGCGGCAATCAACAGCATCAAAGGCCAAGTTAACACGTTGGCTGGCCATCGTGGTTGGGCTACAGCGTTGGATGAGGCACTGGCGGATAACAATATTGATCGCCAAACCCTCGATGCAATGTTAACCGCCGCCCGCGAAACCTTTCCAGATTTCCGACGCTACTTGCGGGCCAAAGCGCGGTTGGTGGGCAGCGAACGGTTGGCATGGTTCGATCTCTTTGCACCGATTGGCAACGATGTCAGCACTTGGGAATACGCTGAATCGGAAGCCTTTATTTTGGAGCATTTCGGCAGCTATTCACAACGCTTGCGTGATTATGCCGCCCGCGCCTTCGACGAAAACTGGATCGATGCTGAGCCACGGGCTGGCAAACGTGATGGAGCATTCTGTATGCGTTTGGTTGGCGATCAATCACGCATCCTGAGCAACTATAAGCCCTCGTTTGCTGGAATGCGCACCCTTGCACATGAGTTGGGTCACGGCTATCATAACCTTAACTTAGCCGAAACCACCCCATTGCAGCGCCAAATTCCGATGACCTTGGCTGAAACTGCCAGCATTTTCTGTGAAACGATTGTGCGCAACGCCGCCTTGGCTAAGGCTGATGCTGCCACCCAATTAGCGATCATCGAATCGTCATTGCAAAATAGCTGTCAGTTGGTCGTCGATATCAGCAGCCGCTTTATTTTCGAGCAAAGCCTGTTCGAAGCCCGTCAAGCGCGAGAGCTAAGCGTGCAGGAAATTAACGACCTGATGCTCAAGGCCCAAGCTGAAACCTATGGCGATGGCCTTGACGAACAGTATTATCATCCGTATATGTGGGCGGTCAAAGGTCATTACTACAGCCCTGAACGCTCATTTTACAATTATCCGTATATGTTTGGCTTGCTGTTTGGTTTGGGTTTATATGCCCAGTATGTGGCAACACCCGACGAGTTTCGGGCCAAATACGATGACTTATTGGCGGCTTCGGGCAAGCATGACGCAGCAACCTTGGCCGAACGCTTTGGGATTGATATTCGGACCCCCGATTTTTGGCGGGCAAGTTTGGCCACCATCAAGGCCGATATTGACCGTTTCGTTGAGCTAAGCGAGCAGTTGTTGGATACCACTGCCCACTAAACGAAGCCAGCGTCCGCCAATGCACAAGGAGTTTTAGCTATGCGACGCAGGTTTGTGCTATTGGTACTTTTACTGGTGCTGGTTGGATGTGGTGGTGCAGATGCGCCCAAGGCCAAAATTATTGCGCTGTTGTTGCCAGAGCAAACCACCAAACGCTATGAAACTGTGGATCGGCCATGGTTCGAGCGCGAGATGAATTTGCTCTGCAACGATTGTCAGGTGTTGTACTACAACGCCCAAAATAATCCAACCTTGCAACAACAGCAAGCCGAAGAGGCGATCAAGGCTGGGGCACGAGTTTTGGTGCTTGATCCAGTTGATTCGGTCGATGCTCGCACGATTGCCGATCATGCTGCTGAGCAATCGATTCCGGTTGTGGCCTATGATCGACTGATTCTTAATTCGCCTGGCGTTACTGCCTATATCTCGTTTGATAACCAAAAAATCGGCGAATTACAAGCCGAAAGCTTGATTGCCGGCCTTGCAGCGCGAGGCTTGAGTAATCCCAAAATTCTGCTGCTTCACGGCTCGCTCAGTGATAACAATGCCAGCGAGTACAAGCGTGGAGCCAAAAAGGTTTTTGATCCATTAGTGGCTGCTGGCAAATTGACGATTATTGGCGAGTTTGATACGCCCGATTGGAAGCCCGCCGAAGCCCAGCAATATGTTGAACGCATGTTGGCAGCTGGCGATCAGATCGACGGAATTTATGCGGCCAATGATGGGACTGCTGGCGGCGCACTAGTTGCTGTCCAAGCAGCCAAGCTTGAGCCATTGCCCTTGATTACTGGCCAAGATGCTGAACTCACCGCCGTGCAGCGGATCATCACTGGCGAGCAACATATGACGGTGTATAAGGCGATTCGGCCTCAAGCCGAGGCTGCTGCCAAAATCGCTCATGCCTTGATGGTTGGTCAGCCAATTCCAACCAACTTGGTCAATAATCGCACGGTGGCGAACGGAATTATGAATGTTCCGGCGATTTTGCTCAATCCAGTGGTGGTTACCAAAGCCACGGTCAAAGATACAATCGTGAGCGACAATTTTTGGTCGCCGCAACAGCTTTGTCCGGTCAAATTAGTACCCGCTTGTGAAGCAGTAGGCATCAAGCCCTAAACGACAATCAGCATCACACTACAACACCCGATCTGCCTGTGCGGTCGGGTGTTTTTGCGAGGAAATAGCAATGTCAACCCGTTTACGTCGCGGTTTGGAGTTTGGCCTTGGCCTGATTATCTTAATCGGCTTGATTTGGTTCAACAATCTGCCCAGCAGCGATCAATCAACGCCCAGCCCAACCCTGACTGCAACCATCGAAATCAGTTCGCGGGGCTTGCCATCGAGCACGCCACAACAAGCGACCACGCGACCACGCCAAACGGCTGTGGCAACCGCCAAACCAACCACACGGCCACGCCAGACGGCCATACCGACCGCCAAATCAACCACGCGACCACGGCCAAGCCCGACCGTTGCGCCAACCGCCCGCGCTACGCGCACGCCTGAGCGCGATTCGGCTGGTTTGCGCTATGTGGCGTTTGGCGATTTGCCAATTCAAGCTCAAGAAACAATCGAATTAATCGAGCAGGGCGGGCCGTTTCCCTATAGCAAAGATGGGGCAGTTTTCAACAATCGTGAGCAAATTTTGCCGAGCAAACCACGCGGCTACTATCGCGAATATACGGTCGAAACGCCTGGCTCAGCCGATCGTGGGGCACGCCGCATTGTGGCTGGCGATAATGGCGAGTTGTATTACACCGATGATCATTATGCAAGTTTTCGGAGAGTACGCCAATGAAATTGAATAATCTAGCTCGTGATCCCGCTCAATCGGGTTTGTATCGGGTGCAAGCCTCGCATATTGCCCGTTTGTTGATGGGAGTGCAACACCATCAACTCCAAATTATTGAGCTTGATGGCCGCGAAATTAGCAGCAAGGCTGATTTGCTGCATGCTTGTGGTCAGGCCTTGCAGTTCCCCAGCTATGTTAGCCACAATTGGGATGCGCTCGAAGAAGCGTTAAACGATTTAAGTTGGTTGGAAACAACAGGTCTGATTATTATTTTCTATGAGGCCGATCAATTGTGCCGCCATGATCACGGCGCTTGGCAAATTTTCTGTGAAATCGCCCAAAGTTGTGTTGAGCAATGGCGTAGTCAAGGCCAAGTGTGGAGCATTTGGTTTAGCGGCTTGGAATATAGCCAGCCAGAATTGCTCGATTTGGCCGAGGTTTTGGATGAACCTAATCTTCAAGCATAGCGCGTTGGATAGTTGCCCAACGCGCTCAATATCACAAAACTTATTTGATGACAAAGCTGGTTGTAGCAGTTTGGCCTGTGCTGAAGCTGGCCCGCACATCATTGCGTCGCCCGCTTGATTGACTGCCAACTTTGAACTGAATCGTGGCAATGCCGCTACTATCGGTCAAGCCAATCAGCGATTGGGTTCCGCTGGCCAAATCGATTTCAACGGTGGCAGTTGCTCCGCTCTTAGGCTTGGCACTAATCGTCAGGCGCACGCAGACCGTTTGGGTTGCATTGCTAGCAATTTCGGGATAAACCACCCAAGCCTGTGCGCCTTCAGTGACCGTTGGCGCGTTCATAGTGCAGTTGGCGGTCGTTGGCGGTGAAGTGGTTGGCGGTGTGGTTGGTGGGGTTGTTCCGCGCACCTCTTTGCCGAGCAAGCCCAACAACACCTTAAAATTATTGGGATTATTGGGATGCCACTCGAAGCGAGCACGCTCAAACCATTGGGTTTCGACTAAATCGCCACTGCTGTTACGCTCCATTTTTGGCTCAGTCAAGGGCAACCCAAACAACTGTAACGAACGAGCGTAGGCATCTAATCCATCGATTTTCAAGCCATTTGCTTGCCAATAGCTTTTGAAGCCAATGCCATTGCCTTGATCACAAACATTGTGCCCAGTTTCTTTGAACCACAAACAGCCAGCCTTTGGCCCAGATTCTGCTGAATCAGGTTGGCGGCCCAGTTGAGCCAAGCGATCTTTACCTAATAAGCCCAGCAAAACCTCGTAGGGTGTACCCGTATTTTCTGGATGCAACTCAAAGCGATTGCGTTCCATCCATTGGGTGCGATAAACTTTACCAGTTTCACGATTTTGTTCGCGGTTGACCGTGGTGATTGGGAAGCCAAAAACGGGCAGGCCGCCGTTGGCTTCCCAATAATCGCTAAATGGGTCGCTCAAACAATGCGGGCTTTGATCTTCGGGGAAGCAGACTTCATGAGCTGAGGCTGCTTTGGGCCAAAGGGTTAACCCCAGCAATAACCCTAAAATCAGCATGACACGTTTTGGCATATCAATCACCTTCCTATCGTACAATTGCATGGTAAGCATTTGAAAATGATATAGATTAAGCAAGTTTAGCTGGCCACCGTAACAGCAGCCAGCCTTACTGGAAACCAAGCGCAGGGCAAATCAAAGAGCGCAGTGGCTCAACGATCGCAGGCAACCGTTACATACTAGAAGACTTGAGTGAATGGTGGGACTTTGAGGGCCATGTCTTTGCCAAGCAACATGCGCACAGCATCAGCACCTGGGTAATCGACTGGACCGATGAAGCCTGCGCCGCCTTGCAAGAAAGGCCCAAGCGTTGGCACTGCATCGGAAACGTTGTAGTAGATTGGGGCGGGCAAGGTATTTGGATTTGGCAAATAGCCACCAAGCTCACGGGTGATCGCCAAGTGTTCGGCTTCGGTTGCGGCATGCTGGGCGGTCGTTGCGGCGATACGTGGTTCGCCAAGCTCAGCAAAACGCCGAGTTGCGGCCAGATATGCTCCAGTAAAGGCCGTTTCTGCTGCCATAAAGGTGTTGGTGTTGACCCCAAAATCGCTCAAGAACTTGGCGGGAACATAGAACTTATCGGTCAGTGCTTTACCGCCAAAGCTTTCGACAACCTCAAGGTGATGCAATTCTGAGCTAAGCGCATACTTCAAATACAATAATTCTGCTTCGGATAGCCCGAATGGATTGCCCTTGATCGTGTTGTAATACGAGGTGATTGCCAGACGTTCAGCAGTAGCGGCTAACGACACAATCGTCAGTGGCGTATCTTTGGCATCATGGGCTTGAGCGTTGTAATCGGCTGCTGAAACATCATGCAGACCGAACATTGATGCAAAACTTGCGACCGCAATTCCACCGCCGACACCTTTCAAGAATCCGCGTCGTGACACATTCATACGTTGCCCCCCCTAACAAGAAATATATTCAAACATCAATGATGTGTATGATGTTCTTGTGTAGATATTCGCAACATATCCCATTATGGATGTATCAATCATCTCACCCTTTGGGGTGATATTTTGCTCTATGCTCAAATCAAGCCCCATGCTATACTGACCGCTGGATGATGTTGTCACGGAGATGATCCATGGAACAAGAAGCCAAATACCGCGCAACGCAACCGATTCGCCCCAAACAACTTGAAGCCATTAATATCGCGCCGTTTAACCTTGGCGAGCGGGTAACCGTCGAAATTCGCGATAGCATTTTGGATACCGCCAGCCGCCAACTCGATCAGCAGCGCTATACCCTACGCATCCGTCGGATTGATCAACAATTATGGCTAACCTTGAAACTGCCGGGTAAAGTTAAAGGTGCTGTCCATCAACGCCAAGAATTTGAGCACGAAATTACGCCGAATGTGCGCGATCATCCTGAATTGTGGCCCAGCGAGATTCGCGAGCCGCTGCAGGCAGTAATCGGTGACGAGCCATTATTGCCAATGCTGACCGTGCGCAATCGACGACGGCTCTGGCGGATCGAGCGCGATGGCCAAGAGATTGCCGAATTGGCGCTTGATCGTGGCTCGTTGGTCAGTGGTGAGCGTTCGTTGCCATTCCATGAGATCGAAATTGAACTCAAAGGCGTGGGCACTGCTGCCGATCTAGCGGTGTTGGCTTCGATTTACACCACGCAACTGCCGCTGGAGCCAGAAACTCGCTCCAAGAGCCAGCGCGGAATGCTGCTCTTGAACCATGCCGAGCATCTCGAACAACTCAAACAAGCCGTTGATCGCACCCCGATGGAGTCAACCAACAATTTGGCCGAGGCAGGTCGCTCAATTTTGGCCAAACATGTGCTGAAATTACATAAAGCTTGGCCGATCGCGGTAGTTGGTGATGATTCCGAGGGTGTGCATCAGATGCGCGTGGCAACTCGGCGCTTGCGCACAATTTTGGCAATTTTGGGCGAAACCCTCTACGAACCAGAAATTGTGGCCAAATTGCGGCGGGGTTTGCGCCAATGGGCTAGCGTTTTGGGCGCGGTGCGCGATGCCGATGTGTTTTTGGGTAAACTCGACGATCATCGCGCCGACTTGCCTGAGGAAGAACAAGCAGGCTATACACCCTTGATCGAGTCGATCAGCCAGCAGCGTGATGCAGCACGGGTTGAATTATTGAGCTTTTTGGAAAGCCGCAAAGCCAGCAAATTTGCCCAGCGTTTGACCGATTTTGTGCTGACTGCGGGCGCTGGAGTGCGCGAAGCCGATACCAGCGAGGGCCGAGTCGAGCGTAGTTTGGTGCGCCATTGGGTTGGCAGCACGGTTTGGAGCCACTACGAGCGTATTCGCGCCTACGATGTGATCTTAAATGATGCACCAGTGGAGAGTTTGCACCGCCTGCGAATTGAAATTAAGCATCTGCGCTATACGCTTGAGCTATTTAGTGCAGCTTTGGCCGAAGAACATGAGTCGCTGCTTGAGCAATTAGTCACCGCTCAAGATTATCTGGGCGATTTGCAGGATGCCGAGGTAGCGTTGGCGGTAGTTGAACAAAGTTTAGCCGAAAACCCTGAAAACAGTGCACTCTTGGCCTATCAAGCTGCCAAGCAGCAAGAGCATGATCAGCTTCAGTTGAATGCGCCTAAAGTGCTGCGCTCGTTGTTTGATCTGCCCTTTCGGCGACGTTTGGCCTCGATTCTTTCAAAATTGTAGTCTTTGGGGATCGGTTGTTGGGGGCTGGGGATCAGGTTTTGGCCTGATCCCTGATTGCTAGCTTACTCGCTGATAGCCACGCACATAATCAATTTCGAATTGCTGCGGATACTGAGCGGTGCTTGGTTGGCGCTGCGGCAAATCGTAGATACCCAGCATAAATTGCATTGGATAGTTGGGCGATTGCTGAATTGTGCGCAATTTACGCTTATCAAGATAAATATCGATGTGGCTGGGTGTCCATTCGGCGGCATAAATATGATAATCGCTCACCTTGATCGCCACTTCATCCTCAAAAAACTCGTCAGTTAGCTGCGAATCGCCCCAAGGATGTATTCCATAACCTAATTTCAAGCCCTCAGCGCCAATATTCCAGCCTTTAATCTCCATAATTGCCAGCTCACCGGAATATTCGGGCTGATCTTCAAAGCCAATCATCCACAAGGCGACGACATTATTTGGGCCAATTGTGGCTTTGGCTCGCATTTCAAAATAGCCATACTGCGGAGTATAGGTGCGAACTGAATCTTGCAATTCGCGCACCACACAAGCTCGGTTAAAACGATGTTGCCCATCTGGGCTGCCCAATGCTCCGCTAAATACTCCCGTTTGCACCGAAGAGCAGCGAGTTTGTCCATCGAATTCGGGACACCACGGCGCTTGATCAGCTTGAATTTCGAGCATCAGGCGCTGGTTGGCAAGCTGATAACGGGGAGTTGAGCGTTCACGCGAACTCCATTGCGGCAGATAATAGGGCAGCCACTTGGCTTGATCAAGCTGCTCGTTAGCAAATTCATCCTGAAAATCTAGGCGGTAGCCAGGTTTTTCGAGCGGGTTGGCGGGCATTGCAGCAGTGAAATCCATGGTCAAAAGCCATCCTTAGCCTATAGCATATTTGTGCTATTGTAGCCTGCTTTGGCAATTTTGTTAAGCTGCAAGCGGTGGTTCATGCTATACTCGCAGTGATGGTTCTCAGTGTGAGGAACGCCGATGCATCGTTCATATCATCGTTGGCATAGTTCAGCGCTTGGCCGCGACATGGAGTTGTTGTTATTTGGACACCATGGCGCACCAGTTTTGGTCTTCCCCACCTCAATGGGGCGTTTTTTCGAGTTTGAAGATCGCAATATGACTGGCATTTTGGCCGAGCACCTTGAGCGTGGTTGGCTACAACTAATTTGCGTCGATAGCGTTGATGCCGAAAGTTGGTATTGCAAATGGGCGCATCCCAGCGGACGAATTGGCCGCCATCTGCAATATGAACAATATTTAATTGGCGAAGTTGTGCCTTGGCTACGCAATTTCAACCAAAATCAATTTTTGATGAGCCTTGGCTGTTCGTTCGGAGCGTTTCATGCGGTTAATATTGCCTTGCGCCACCCCCAACTGTTTCGGCGTTGTTTGGGCTTGAGTGGTCGCTACAACATGCGCTCATTTATGGATGGCTACAGCGATGAGCAGGTTTATTTCAATACACCGACCGAGTACACTGCCAATTTACACGATGCGGCACAACTCGCCCATTTGCGCCAACTCGATATTATTTTGGCGATTGGCCGCGACGACCCCAGCTACCAGAGCAACGAAGTGCTCTCTAGCAATTTATGGAATCATGGCGTAGGCAATGCGCTGCGGGTTTGGGATGGCTGGGCTCACGATTGGCCATATTGGGAGCAAATGCTGCCCAAATATATTCAAGGCCACGATTAAGTTGAGGCTTGGCTCTGAATTGATTCGGGCACAGTCAACCCATGGGCTTGTAATTGCTTGGCATAGGTCAACAGCACTCGATCAAATACCCGTTGTTGATCAAACTCGCGCTGAGCAACCCGCCGGGTTAGCCGCGCAAAGGCCTCACGTAACACCCGATCGTCGATCATGCGGCCAAGGCTATGCGCTAAGGCCGCTGCATCGCGCACTGGCACCAACATGCCGTTAAGGCTATGGATAACCGTTTCGCGGCAACCGCGTATATCGCTGGCAACCACTGGCACACCCATTGCGGTCGCTTCCATTGGCGCACGCGGAAAGCCCTCGCGATACGAAGGATGGGCCAAAACATCCATCAACCGATATAGCACTGGCATATCGCGGCGCAGGCCTGCAAAATGGGTGCGCTCAGCAATACCATAGTTGGCGGCGGTTGCGGCGGTCAGGCCATCGGCTTTATGTGGTTCTTCGGGGCCAACCACCAGCAAATGTAAATTGGGGCGGGTTGCCATCAGTTGTTGGCAAGCCTGAAACAACTCGTGATAGCCCTTTTCGGCAACCAAACGTCCAACTGCTCCAATCACTTGGGCCTCAGCGGGAATACCCAGTTCTTGGCGGGCGGCTTGCATTTCGGCTTGGCTCACGGCCCGCCGATCAAACATTTGTAAATTGATACCATTGCCCAAAAAGCTAATTTGCTCTGGCCGCGCAATCTTGAGTGCGAGGGCTGCATTCAGATCTTCGCGGTTTTGCGAAAGAATCGCATGTGAACAACGAGCAGCAATTTTCTCCATGGCAATGTAGAAGCGCCGCTGATTGGGGCTCGAATGCTCATGAAAATAAAATCCATGAATGGTGTTGATAATAATTGGCACGCCAGCAATTCGCGCCGCTAGCTGACCAAGCAAACCAGGTTTAGGATTATGGGTATGCACAATCGTTGGTTTGAGTTCACGAAATAAGCGCACGAGCTGGGTTAACGCCAACAAATCGCGGTTTGGGGTAACTGCGCGGGGCATTTTAATCACATCGACCGGAATTCCAGCGGCCTCAACCTCGGCGCGATAAGGGCCATCGCTGGCAACTCCGCGCACCTGATAGCCTGCATGTTGAATTGCCTGCATCTGTTCAAGCAGTAAAAAGCGCAAGCCCATATCGGCAGTTGCAATATGCAGCACTAAAGGTTGATTCATAGCCGTTCCTCGCGATCAAGATAGATCCGTTGCCAAAGTTCGATGTTCAGTAGTAACCATAATACGGTATCTGCGGTTTCTTTGCCATCGCGATGGGCTTGATAGATGCGTTGGACTTCGTGCGGATTGAACAAACCACGGCTGAGCGTGCGTTGATCAAACAAAATTTCGGCTGTCCAGTTGCTCAATGCTCCACGAAACCATGGATCAGTTGGTACTGCAAAGCCATGTTTAGGCTTGCGCAAAGTTCGTTCCGGCAACATTTCGCCAAAAGCTTGGCGTAGCAACCACTTGGTTTTTGTGCCACGCAGTTTAAGTGTTGGCGGCAAATTCATCGTCCATTCAACCAAGGTATGGTCAAGAAATGGCACCCGCGCCTCGATACTGGCAGCCATCGAGGCCTTATCGACTTTTTCCAAATAGGTATCGGGTAGCCAGGTTTGCAAATCGGCCAAGCCCATATTGGTCAAGGCTGCGCCGCTGCGCGGATACACCTGATCATAGATTTGCTCAGGCGCATACTCGGCTAACGCGCTACTGATCTGTGGTTGCAGCAAACGTTGGCGCTGTTGCAAATCGGCAATCGTCAGCCATGCAGCGTAGCGCCGCCCTGGATCACGCTGATCTAAGGTGCGAATTGCCTGCTTTAGGCGACGATTACGGGGCAACTGGCGAATCAGCGCAGCAATTGCGTTACGCCCAGGCAAATACTGCGCCATCCGAGCGATCAATTCGGCTTGATAACGCCGATAACCGGCCCATTGTTCATCGCTGCCTTCGCCCGTCAGCACCACTTTGACATGTTCGCGGGCAAAGCGTGAAACAAGGTATACCGGTAAGCCTGCGGCATCGCCAAATGGCTCATCGTAGTGATAAACCAAGGCTTGCAAAGCGCCGACTAAATCGTTGGCATTCAAGCGCAGTTCATGATGCTTGGTGCCAAAATGTTGGGCTACGAGCGCCGCATCGGGCAATTCATTGAAGCCTGCATGCTCAAAACCCACGCTAAATGTGTTGATTGGGGCTGCTCCCAAGCGCTGCATCAAGCCCACGATAATGCTTGAATCAAGCCCGCCACTAAGAAACGCACCCAGCGGCACATCGCTAATCAGTTGCAAGCGCACGGCTTCGCGCAAACGACTATAGCATTCGGCGGCGGCTTCGGCGGGCGTAATCGCGATTGGATTGGGCTGCAATTGCCAATAGCGTTGCTGCTGCATATCACGGCTGGCAACATCCCATGTCAAAATATGGGCTGGCTCAACTTTATAAATAGCTTGGAACATAGTTTGCGGTGCGAGGCTATGGCCAAAACTCAGATAATTGGCCAAGCCTTGCAGATTGATTTGGCGTGGCACTGCTGGATGAGCCAAAATTGCCTTGATTTCCGAGCCAAATACTAAGCGTTGGGCATCGGCATACCAATAGAGCGGCTTGATGCCCAGTCGATCGCGTACCAAGGTCAGGCGTTGGGCTTGGTGCTGCCAAATTGCCAAGGCAAACATGCCATTCAAGCGTTGCACACAGCCCAAAATACCCCATTGCTCAATCCCCCGCACAATCACTTCGGTATCGCTATTGGTGGCGAAATGTTGGCCGAGTTGCTGCAATTGCTGGCGCAAAGCCTGAAAATTATAAATTTCGCCGTTGAACACCAATGCTAAATCGCCATCACGACTAAACATCGGCTGATCGCCACTGGTTAGGTCGATAATTGCCAAGCGCCGCATGCCCAACGCCACTTGATCAACGCAAAAAAAGCCCGCACTATCCGGCCCACGATGGCGAATCGCCTCGGTTTGCTGCTCAAGAATGGCGGTTTGCGCCGTGCCATGCCATTCGAGATGGCCCGTAATGCCACACATACAACGCTCCAAATGAGAGTAATAGTGATTGAACAATGCTGGAGCAAAAATTAATGAAACCCTTCTCAAATCGACAAATCAGGTTTATACATTCCCGCCAACTTCGAAGGTTGGATTCATCACAACCATGATGACAATCCAGCAGACAAGTATTAGGGGATGCAGGGGGATGAAAACCCCCTGCGTTTCCCGCCTTGAGGCGGGACGGAAGGGTGGTGAAGCAGTGCTGCTGGATAAAATAAGTAAGAATGTATAAACCCTTCTCATCAATTAGAGAAGGGTCTAGTTGCTACTTAGCTGATTATACGGCTTAATAGCGGGCGTAGCGTTCGCGTTCAAGTTTGGCGTTGGTCAAAATCACCCCCACAATATGGGCGTTGACTCGTTGCAACAAAGCCACGGCCTCGCGAGCACTGTCGCGGCGAGTTTTGCCAGCCTTGGTCACCAGCACCACACCATCAACTTTGGTTGCCAACAAGGCTGCATCGCTGGCCGCTAAAACGGGCGGCGCATCGATCAACACAATATCGGCTTGCTGTTTCAGGTCGCGCAACACGCTATCCAAGCGCTTGGAGCTGAGCAAATCGGCTGGGCTGGGCGGCGTTTCGCCAGCAGGCAAAATCTGTAGGCCATCGATCTCGGTTTTGAGAACTGGCAAATCGCTGTTTTGGTTCATGGCGTGGCTCAGGCCACGCTCATTGCTCACCCCAAATAGGCTATGTAAGCTTGGGCGGCGCAAATCGCAATCAAGCACAATCACCCGTTGCTCGGCTTGGGCAAAGGTTACCGCCAAATTGGCGAGAGCGCTGCTTTTATCTTCATCGGGTACGCTGCTGGTCACCAAAATCGTGTGCAATTTGCGCTCAATCGACGAAAATTGAATATTGGTGCGCAAGGTGCGATAGGCTTCGGCGGCGGCGGCCCGTGGATCGCGCAACGTGATTAAATCTAATGCCACAATAACTACCTCTATCTAATTGGTTGGCTCAGGCCGACGCTTAGTATTCGGGAATGCTGCCCAAGGTTGGTAGGCCAGTCCAGCGTTCAATATCGTTGTTGGATTTAATCCGATCGTCAAAATATTCTAGGGCAAAGGCCACCAAAATACCGATAATTCCGCCTAAAATACCGCCCGCCAACACATTGATTTTGGTTTTGGGCGAGGCTAACTCAATATATTTGGCTGGCTGCTGCACCCGAATATTAATTGCATCGGTACTCAAACGCAGCGCATTCAAGCCAGCAACTTCGCTTTTGAGCGTTTCGCCCAAGGCATCGGCCAATTCAACCGCTTTTTTAGCATCGGGATAATCAACGTTGATCGTCAGCAGCAATTGATCGGGCTGCGGCTGAATCGCAATATATTTGCGCAAATAATCAGGCGTGCGATCAAGCTGTAATTGGTTGCTAATTTCTTGCAAACGGGCATCGGTCAATTGGCCAGGCCAGTTGCCCATGACACTGGGCAATTGCATGGTCAAGCCTTGATCGTAGCGACTGGTGATCACGTTATAGGTGGTTTGGGCGCGATACAAGGGCGTTTGCAATTTGCTGAATCCATAAGCAGCAGCTGCGCTGGCAAAACCAATCAGCACAATTACCCACCAGCGCCGTAGCAACATCGCCAGATAATCTTGAGGTCGAAGCATTACGACTCCTTTGGAATAGCTACGAGCACTGGCACATTTAGCTGAGCCAAATCGCTCTGTTCACGCACGGTGCGATCAAGATAGTGGCGCAAGAAGGCCAAGCCCAGCCCCGCCACTAAAGCCAACACCAAGCGCAAAGCCAAACGAGTGATTGGCTGTGGCCAACGACTTAATGCACTAGCAGTGGTTGGTAGTTCGAGCGTTTCGACCGCCAGCGTGCCCCATTGAGCGCGATCCCACCATTGCAGGCCTTGCTCATCGAGCACCGCAATGCTGCCAGCGGCAATCGCCGTCGCCTGATCAGCAGTATCAGCATCGACAATAATTGTCGCGATGCGATGCTCCTGCTCAACTGCGGTAATCATGCCTTTGACTGCGCCAGCATCAAGCTGAATATTGCGATTGCTGGTGATCCAGGTGCTAACGGCTTGGGCAAAGGCTTCGGTGCGCACAACACTCGGCAAATCATCAACAATAAATTGGGTGCTTTGCCATGAATTGTAAATATTCATATCGGGCAATACTTCGTTGCCGCCGACTGGAGCGTGGGTGATGGCAAATTTGGCATTGACCCGATAGCGCTGTGGATCAGGCTGAAAGCTGATCAGCGAAACCAACAGCACCAGCAGCGGCACACCCAGCACCAGCCACCACGAGCGTTGAATAATCGCAATATATCGCCGTAATTCCATATATCTATCCTTATTTTGATCCACGAAGGACACAAAGGGCACGAAGGGCTGAAACCGCGAAGAACACGAAGAGCACGAAGAATGTGAATATCCAGCTTCCCGACCCCCGATCCCCAGCCCCTGACCCCTAATGACTATGTTCTCTGCTCTAAACTTTCATCCCTCATAATTCATCCTTCATCCTTCCCCAGCCCCTAACCCCTAATGACTATGTTCTCTGCTCTAAACTTTCATCCCTCATAATTCATCCTTCATCCTTCGTGTAATACCGCTTCGACTTCGGCCCGAATCCGTGCCTCGAAGGAAGGACGGGCAAATTGCTCGGCATGAGCGCGAATCGCCGTTGGCTCGTAGTGATCGTTTTGGCTAGCAAGGATGGCTGCCGCCAGATCTTCGACAGTTTGTTGGCTGAAAAAACGCCCTGTTTGGCCTTCGATCACGCTATCGAGTGCGCCGCCTGCTTGGTAGGCGATCACGGGGCGGCCTGCGCCCATGGCTTCGAGCGGCTGAATGCCTGCATCTTCTTCGCCTGGCATGAGGTAGGCGCGACAACGGGCATATAAACTGCGCAAGGTCGCATCATCAACTTTGCCGACGAAGCGCACGCTTGGCCCCGCCACTTTTTCAAGCTCGGCGCGATCGCGGCCATCGCCAAAAATCACCAAGGGCAAACCAAGTTTGGTACACGCTTTGATCGCCAAATCAAGTCGTTTGTAGGGCACAAGCCGTCCGCCCGCCAGATAAAAATCTTCGGCTGGTTGCGGCTCAAATGGTTGCAATTCAACAGGCGGCGTGATGATTGTTGAAGGGCGCTTGTAGAAATGGCCAATCCGATCAGCAACCGTGCGCGAGTTGGCAATAAAGCGATCGACGCGGCTTGACGATTGGACATCCCACATGCGCAGGTAGGTCAAAAAGAAGGGCAGAATCGCCCCAAAGATCCCGCTAATCTGCTCGCGTTTGACATAATCGTCGGTACGCCAAGCAAAGCGCATTGGGGTATGGCAATAGCACAAATGGCGAGCGCCAGGCTTGGTAATTACGCCCTTGGCATAAGCGCTTGATGAGCTGATAACCAAATCGTAGGCGCTCAGATCGAAATGCTCGAAGGCACTAGGATAGAGCAAAAAATATTTACGAAAATGCTTGCGCCAACCTGGTAGCTTTTGCATAAACGAGGTTCGAATATCCCAACTACGATAGTGGCTGGGCATGGCTTCGGCATCGTAAATTGATGTATAAATTGGCGCTTGCGGAAACATGGCGTGCAACACTTCGAGCACCCGTTCCGCGCCACCATATTGATTCAAATAATCATGAACTAAAGCTATTTGCATGAAACCTACTCAAACAAAAAGCCCATGGTTGGGCTATCCTGTGGGGTCATTATAGCGCACAACCAGGGCTGCAATGCTGAAAATTAGGTCACAATTATGTAACTATGTTGTTGCAAAGGCTCGTTTCATCAGCCGCCGTGCTCGATGCAACACGCCTGTCAGAAAGGCTCCGCGTTCGCTGCCAAAGCGTTCGGCATATTCACGCGCCGCTTGCACGGGCTGAATCTCCACGCCCTGACCACGTAGCATATGCAAATAATCGGTGATCAACAAATACAAATCGCCGATTGTATGCCTTGGAAACATCTCACCAATATGTTGCTGGGCGATCGCTTGGGTTACTGGGCGATACACCGTATCGTACCAACTTTGTACAGCTTCCTCGAACGTGACTTCGCGATCAAGATCCTTGCCCATAAAATATTGATGATCGATCACATGTAATTTGATCCGAGCATAATCGTTATCGTTGCTGAGTGGCACACGCACATCTTGGCGCAGCACATTGAGTTTGCTCCACTGAATAAACTCTAGTTCGGCATTGCTGGGCGGATCGGGCAGCTTAACCCGATTTTTGCGCTCACCAAAATGGCGGGTATAGTCGATCGCAGCAGTTTTCGGGCCTGGATCAATCCCCTCAGTCTGGGTCAGATAATGACGATGATCCATAATCCACAGATACAAGTCGGTGGCGGTGCGCTCAGGGAAGGCCGCCAAAATCCCAGTATCATAAATTTCGTCGATTAATGGCTTATAAATATTATCGTACCAACTCAAAATCGCCTCTTCGCTGGTTGGCTCCTCGCCAAGCTCCAACGATTTGAAATAGCGATGGCCGTTGATATGCCGAATCAGATCCAAATAGCCGCCAGGCGTGGTTAGCTCGATAAATTGGGCTTCAGGCCGCAACTGCGCCAAATTAGTCCATTCCAAAAAATCTGAGCGTTCTTCCAATTGATTTAATTCATCTTGGGTCATGGTTGGCTTGATCGGCACATCGCTGAGCAATTCGATCACATGGGCATCGATAAAATCTTGGCCCTGTTGGCGAGCGACTGACACTCGATGATTGCCATCGCGCACAAAATAGACCTCGCCAATTTGATACAGCTCGATTGGCGGGAGCATCACATCGTTATAATGTGCCCGATCAACATTTTTCCAACGGGCTTTGGTTACCTCGTGACGCGGCAAAAATTGGCGGTCGAAATCGCTATAACGGCCTTCGCTGCCAATAATCGATTGCAACGGCACAATTTGCATGCCTCGATCGGTTTGGCTGCGAATATTGAGGCGAGCACGAACCTCTTCAAATGGTAAGAGCGTTTGTGGTTCGTCGCGCAAACGCGCTTTTATTGCATTCAAAAACGCGCTAAATCGCGCCTTTTGAAAATCACTATCAACTTGCTGATCGATCCATTGATTGTAGCCCATCTTAAGTTCCTCCTTGGTGTCGGCGAGCTTGGCCGAATTGAACACCAAATGTGTGTTTGCCTGATTGATTTGTTACTACGATGGAACAATCTGCTGGGGCTGGCCCTCGGTAATTCGCCATTCGCGAATCTCGTAGGAATCCAAGCCACGCGCTACTAATGGGTCACCTTCGACAAGATCTCTTGCAGTAGCCAATGAATCGGCCTGCAACAAGACAAAGCCACCCCGACGATCAGTGGCGGGGCCAGAGAGCAACAAGTGGCCAGCGGCTTTAAGCTGGGCCAAGTATGCTAAATGATCGGGCAAATGTGGTTCATAGATTGCCCGATCGACGATAATGGTTAGCGTGACCAAATACGTTAGCATTGCTGACTCCCAAAGCAAAAACGCCCCCGTGGGGAGCGTCGCTGCATACTGTTCAACTTTGAGATCATGGTTAACTGGCTTGGGCCTTGCTCAAGGCCGGCATTGGCTCAAGATCGAGCAAGCGATAGCCATGGGTATTTACAATCAGTGTATCACCATATTGCAAAGGCCGTTGGTCGCCATAACCATAATTTAAATGCACATGGCCATGGATAACATAGCGTGGTGCAATCCGATCAATAAAGCGCCGTAGCGCTTGTGGCCCGCGATGTGCGCCAATGCCATCGTGCAAGCCTGCTGGTGGCGTATGGGTAATTAACACATCAAGCCGCTGACGGTAGCGCATTTGGGCAAAAAAGACCCGTGCGCTCAGCATGGTCATGCGCCATGCCCACTCAGCTTCGCTATATTGATGTTCACCTGGCCGATAGCGTAACACGCCGCCAGCCCCGGCAATTAATAGCCCGCCCACCGCTTCAACTCGCAAATCGAGGTTATCGCAGCCCTGGGGTTTGACTGAAACTCTGCCGTCTTCATGTTGCTCAGGCGCATCATGATTGCCGTTAACGTAAAAGCAAGGTACATTGAGCATCGAAACCAGATACTCAAGGTAACTCGGTGGTAAATCACCACAGCCGACGATCGCATCGATCGACCCTACACGTTGGCGCAGCGCCGATGTTTGCAACATGCTAACTACTTCGTCACTAACCGACAGGAGCCTCATCGCACCCTCCAGAACATCCACGATTCTACACTCGTTGCAGCGTTGCATTTCTAAGCAGTATAGCACAGGTGACCAAAGGATGAAGGATGAGGGATGAGGGATGAATATTAGAACATAGAGCAAAGAACATAGAACATAGGGTTCAGGGGCTGGGGATCGGGGGTCAGGAAGTTGGACACTCCCATCCTTCGCATTCTTCGTGTCCTTCGCGGTTTCAACCCTTCGTGTTCTTCGTGGATCAATCAAACTTAAATCAGCAGTGATAACAGCCCAAGCACTCCCGAACCAAGCACTACCGCCGCCGTGACCCACTTGGCCTTCCAACGATAGAGCACCCACAAGCTAAGCGCGGCAATTGCCAAGGCCAGCAATGCAGGAGCCACTTCACGCGGCCAAGCAGCAAAAATCAATTGGCTGGTGGTAACAGTAATTAAGCCAACCACTGCCGCTGTAATTGCATCAAGAAAGGCGTGAGTAGCAGCGTTAGCGATAATCCGTTCGAGCCAGTGGTGACCAACAATTGTAAATAAAAATGCTGGCAAAAATGTGCCTGCGGTCAAGGCCAACGCTCCAGCAAAGCCCCCACCAAGATACCCCACAAACGTCGAGAAAATAATTAGCGGCGCTGGCAAAATACCCGATAACGCTAATCCATCAATAAATTGCTCGTTGGTCATCCAGCCGCCGACGGTTACCGCATCGTGCTGTAAAAATGGGATGGCCGTGTAGGCTCCGCCAAAGGTTAGCAAACCGGTGCGCAAGCCATAGCCAAATAAACTTAGCACACTCGGCGCAGCCAAAATAGCCAGCGCCAACAACGGCAACCACGAGCCATGCAAACTGGTTTGGGCTAATTTAGGCCGTTGCAATAACCAATAAAATATTCCAGCTAGCAGCAAAATCGCGATAAAATGTACGCCCAGGATTGTGGCAAGCCCCGCGCCAAGCGCAATTGCCCAAAGCCAGCGATTGGTCAAAGCATGCTCGCCAATCCGATGTACTGCCCGAATAATTAAGGCCGCCACGGCTGGCTTGAAGCCAAATAAGATCGCCCCAATGCCAGCAGCAGTGATACCATAGGCCACATAAGCCCACGAAAGCAACAGCATCAGCACAAAGCCAGGCAACATAAACCCTAAACCCGCCAATACTGCGCCGATTCGACCACGCGCAATCATACCAAAATAAACGCATAGTTCATGGGCTTCTGGCCCAGGCAAGGCTTGGTAAACTGCCAGCACCCGATTAAAATGTTCGCGCTCGATCCAACGCTCTTCCTCAACCAACTCTTGGCGAATCATGGCAATTTGGGCGACCGGCCCGCCCCAAGCCAAAAAACCAAAGCGCAAAAAGCGCAGAAATAGCCGTAGATACGATTCCTGTGGTGGGCCAGCAGCCACTGGTACATCAGCCATATGGTTTATCCTTAATAACCAGCGAATCGCTTGCATTGTATATTAAAGTAGTACTTTACATAGCTTATAGTACTATGCTATAGTCAGCTTGAGACTAGGTAACCTCTTTGCACTAACCTCTCTTCATAACACCCACAAATAGGTTTTTACCTACCCCAACACCTAAATCACTACTCGTCAAATCTCTGGAGGCAGTGTGTATGGGTAACGAAATCGTCCAAATCGATTATCAGGAGGCCAACCAGTTAGCTCAACGATTCTCAAAGCAACAAGCCCAAGTACAGGCAATTTTACAAAGCCTCAGACAAACGATTCAGTCGCTTGAGAACGGCGGCTGGATGGGCGATGCAGCAACTGCATGTTTCAAAGAATTTCATTCCGAGGTAGTCCCTGCCTATACCCGACTCTGTAACGTCCTTGGTGAAGGCCAAAGTACCCTGCAAGGTATTGCAACACTCTTTCGTCAGGCCGAAGAAGAAGCTGCTACCCTCTTCCGAGGCGAGTTTGCCGCCGCCGCTGGAGGTGAAAGTGGTATCGCCCAAGCCGTCGGTGGGAGTGGTGGCAACATTCAAGCCGACAGTAGTGGTATATATCAAACAGTGCAGGCATTTGCCACCAATTTAAGTGGTAGCGGTGGTGGACAAGGCCAACCAAGTGAGCTAGAAACCCTGATCCGTTCGCTCAAAGATCAATGCGTAGACCCCAATGTTATTTTAGATGCAATTGCTAAGGCAACCCCGGCAGAACGTCAAGCAATTTTAAATGATCCTCAATTAATGGAATATATTCGCATCAGCGAAGGTACAGCCGCCGATGTTCTTACCGCGGCATTGCTCGAAGGCTCGCTCCACTGGCCAAGCCCTTCGGGACCATCACTTGATAATGGATTAATCAATCGAACCAGTGATTTTGCACTGTGGATGCGAGGCGAAGCAGGGCCACCCAATCCCTCAACCGGCACCATGAATTGCTGGGAAGCAACCATGTATGCAGCCTATTTGAGTGGCGAAATCAGCGAGAGTCAATTACGCGAAATTCATCAAAATGCTGCTACGATATTTAATAAAGCCCTAGCCAGCTTCTCAGACAAATATGGAATAACCCTTACTGAAGCAAATATCCCACATCTTTACGATTTATTAACCCAAAAACAAAAGGCTGATTTGGAACTAGCCTATTCAGCCTATTATCAGCCGATTCAATCGGCCCTAGGAGCTGATAATCGCACCGAATGGCAAGCAGGCGATCAGCCTGTCGCTGGCAGTATCGTCTTTTTTGAAAGTTCAGATAGTCCTTTATCACACGTTGCAATCGCGACAGGTCGAATCACGCCTGATGGCAAAACCGAGGTTATGAGCCTATGGACACTGCCAAGGAATTCCAGTGGTCAGCCTGTTTCATCAATGCAACGAACCACGATTGAGGATTTAGAAGCAGCGATGATCGATGCAAACATGGCTCCTAGCCGAATTAGCACCGCACCCAATCCAGGTGATCGGCCAAATGATTAGTTTAGGATAGTGTTGTGATTCCCTTGCCATATCGATTACGAATAATTCTGTGGCTGGCTGGTTTATTGCTAAGCAGTTGCACTGCGGCGATTCCCACCACGCCACAATCACAAGAGGGTTCTGCGATGCCTACGATCGAAACTTCTCAAGCTACCAGCATCCTTGGCTTTATTCCATGGGGCGAGGCCGGATTAAAGCCGATCGATATTCAAACGTCATTGCCCAATCAACCCCTTGGCCGGATGACTCCTGAAATTGTGTTAGATAGCCAACAACAGCCATGGTTTTGGCTCGATGGGCGAATCATCAACGTCGCTGATCAACGCTATTGGGAGATTAACCAAAGCATCAAGGCCAATGCAACTGCGGTTATGCCAACTATGCAAGGCTTCGTTGTGGCCGTTGCTAGCCCGCGCACGGTCGGCATCCAATTGCTCGATTTGAGTGGCAACGTGCTATGGCAGCATGATCGCCCATTTGAATTGGATGATGAACTTGATCAACGTCAGCTGCTATTGCAAGATGCTGGGCAGGTCTGGCTCTATGCTGGCAACCGTGCAGGCTGGCAGCTTTGGGAAATTAATCTCCAAACAGGCGAACTTAGTCCACAATTTGCCCAAAATATGCCTGCTCCAAGCCAAATTTGGCTCTACAATGGGGTTGTTATGTGGTGGACTTACCAAGCAAGCAGCCAAACCCGCCAATGGCATCGGCATAACCTTGCTACCCAAGCCACCAGCGCGATCGAGCAATCGCCGTTAAATCGTTGGTTTGCCAATATTAAATCGGCCACGCCAACAGGGGGAGCTTTGCTCGTTACCACCAATGAGATTATTTGGATGGATGCTGATGGTCAAGAACAAAACCGCTTCGCTAGCCATGACCTTTTGCCCCCTAGTTGGCAGTCAGCAAACTATTCGCTAATTCCAAGTCGGGCAGTTGTAAACTCCCAAGGAGCGATGCTGTGGCTCGGCTTTGACCAACAAGGTGTCTATTTGCTTCAATCATAGTAATTCCTATTGCTCTACGCCCTCCCCTCGCTCACTGTAATGGGCGAGGGTTTTTTTGGTGTATGATGCCGCTGGTTGGTTTGGTGTGAGGTATAGTGGCATGCTCCTACGCTTGTTAGCAGGATTTGGCTTGAGTTTGCTGGTGGGCGGGCTGGGCTACTGGCGACGCTCATTAAGCCTGAGTGGTTGGCTGGGCGCGGTTTTGATCGGCACGTTGACGGTGGGCTGTGGCAGTTGGGCTTGGGGCTGGCTGATTATTTTGTTCTTCGCTAGCTCAAGTTTGCTTTCCAAAGTAGGAAAGCGTCGCAAAGCCGCCGTGGCGCTCGATAAATTCAGCAAAGATGATCGCCGCGATTTGTGGCAGGCAATGGCCAATGGTGGTATTCCGTTGATAACGGCCTTGGGCTATGCTTGGCAACCGCATTTCGCCTGGTGGGCTTTGGCACTCGGCGCCACCGCCACCGCCACCGCCGATACTTGGGCTACCGAAATCGGCACCCTGAGCAAAGGTCGCCCGTTTATGCTAACAACCTTTAAGCAAGTTGAACGCGGGCGCTCAGGGGCGATTTCGGGCTTGGGTATGGCCGCCACCAGCCTTGGAGCCTTGCTGATTGGCCTAAGTGCTTGGGGCTTGACTGGTTTAGGGCTTGGTAATGGCCAAGAACCACAGTTGTGGTTTGTGGTTGCCGCCACAATTGGCGGGATTGCTGGCTCATTGGCCGATAGCTTGCTTGGCGCGACGGTGCAGCAAATGCGTTGGTGTGAGCACTGCGCCAGCGAAACCGAGCGTGCAATCCATAAATGTGGCAACCAAACCCGCCATTATCGCGGCCTAGCTTGGCTCAACAACGATTGGGTTAATTTGATCAGCACTGGGGCGGGAGCTTTGGTTGCATTATTAATCGCGGTTTTAGCCAATTAAAAATAATTACTGGTGAACCATGGCGAATACTTGATATGGCGAAATTCACGGCTCGGATAAATTACCATCGGATCGTCGGCATCGATTTGTACTGGAATTGTGTTACCAATCGCAATGCGGGCGAACTGCAACTCTTCGACCATCCACGCGCTTTGGGCTTGATAACTTGAGCCATCGTGGCGTTGTACGTCGAGGGTCAAAATCACTTCAACATCACGGCGAAAACTATTGCTGGAAATATGCCGACCCTTTTCAGTATCAAGAACTTTCGCCGTGGTAGCGATCGAGCGAGCAAACTGGGCTTGATTTTGGGCATCAACGGCTGCTTTTGGTTGTTTAGGTTGCTTGAGTTGTTGCCCACCGAGCGTCGTTTGTTTCGGCTTAACCAACAATAACGGTAGATAAAACAACGGGGTGTAGATCAACGCTCCACTTGCCAACAATAAGAATGGGTTAATCAGGCTTTGCGTGCCATTTTTCTCACAATAAAATTTACTTTTACGGGTGATCGATGCTGGTGGAATGATTGTACCGCCGTTGCAAACCAAGGGAGTGGTTAATTTAGCGGCACTTGGCAAAAAGGTAAAAAAGCCCGTCGTTGAAAGCATAAAGGCCAAAAAAGCTGCAACTAGTAAGCGCATAATTCCCCTAAACCTATTCTAAGGTACGCATTGCTGCCAAAACACCGCGAATGCCAATTTGTTCTTCAAGCTTGAGGCATTGCTCCAAACCTTTGCGATAAGGGTGTTCAGCGTTGCGTAATCTTTCAGCGGCCTTGGTTGCGCCCAAAAACAGCAAATGTTGGTAGGCAACCCACTCGGCAAAGCCCTCGACCCAATCGTAATCAGTTAATAATGGGCAATGTTCGCCCTGCCAAACATGGGCAAATTCGTGGGCCACTACCAAGCGAAAACGCCAACGTGGCAAGCCATACAAGGCATAAACCACCCGCATCCGGCCTTGGCGCAAATAGAGTCCAAGCATCTGTTGGCCTTCGGTGGCAATCGCGCCTTGGCGGGCTAAATCTTGAATCGTGGGCTGATCGACGAGCCGAAAGCTTGCCCCAACTTGGACTTGCAAGCCAGGGTGTTGGGCAAGCGAAGCGACGGTCGATGCATATAAAGCCTGAGCTTCCTGCGGATCATAAATTGCGCTGCGATGGCAACCGCCACATTGCACCCGCCCATCGTGCAGCGTCCAGCCATCGTCGCCAACTGGCGCAGCGCAGCTAGAACAGCGCGGGCGTTGCTCGATACAGGTTTCGCAATAGCGCTCTGGGCGGTCGGGTAAAAAATAATATGCGCCCAACAAGCGTTGACCACACAAGGCACATTGGCTTTTATCAAGTAATTGTTGGCTGCGAATTGGCGGAATCAAACGGCTTGTCATCGATTTTCAACTCTCATCTAGATTGCCCCGATAGATCGGCTTAGTATCTGCTACAATTATCCCACGTTGTTGAGCCTGTAACTTAGACGCACAAAGCTTGATTTAGTTTTGGCCTATTTAACGTGTCGCCTGATGTCTAGATCTGAGGTAGAACCATGACCCAAGCCATCCTATTCGATTGGGGCGGAGTTTTCAACCCGCAACATGAGTCACTTGACGGCTATCGTAGTATTGCTCAGCGCTATGGACATTCGGCAGAATCGTTGTATGCCTTGTTGTATAACGGCGATGAATGGCGACAAGCCCGCATCGGCGAATTAACCAGCCAAGCCTATTGGTCGAGTATGCAGCAAAAATTGGGCGTTACCGGCGAGTTGGCTCACTTTATGGGCGAGCTTTTCGCTGGCGAACAACTCAATCAACAGATGGTACGGATTGCTCAGGTGTTGCATCGACGCTATCGCACAGGTTTGCTCTCGAATGCCCTCGATGATCTGGAGACGATTTTGGAGCGCTGGCAGGTTGCCAATTTATTCGATGTGGTGATCAATTCGGCCCGCGTTGGCGTGGCCAAGCCCAATCCCCATGCCTTTGAATTGGCGGTTGCCGCCTTGGGCGTGCAAATTCGCGACATTATTTTTATTGATGATAAATTGCGTAATGTGCTAGCAGCCCGTGCTTTCGGCCTACCGACCGTGCATTTCACCACTACCACAGCGCTGATCGACGAGCTGGGAACTTTGGGTGTGCTCAAGCCACATGAACGGGCGATGCTGCGCGAGGAGCTTTGATCATGCGGATTGTTGCGCTGGCACCGTTTGGCTTGCGCCCCAAAGCCACATTAAGCCGTCGGGCCTTGCCGATGCTTCAAGCTGCCGCTGCCCGTGGCGATGTTGTGCATGTGCTAGCTCCCAGCGATCTCTATCCCGCTGATGCTGGCTCAACCAGCGTCATTAAGCAGATCACGGTTGAGCATGGCCCAGCTTTTGGTCAAGGCAGTGCGGCGATGCTGCGCTCGGTGAGTTGGATGCTCAAACGCTGTTTGGCGCTTCAGCCTGATCTGGTTCACCTGTTTAAACCCAAAGGCTATGGTGGTATGGCCTTGCCCTTGATTCGGCGTTTGCGGCCTAAATTGCCCATCTTTGTCGATACCGATGATTGGGAAGGTACTGGCGGCTGGAACGAGCGGCTCGATTATCCGCGCCATATCAAAAAGTTGATCGATTGGCAAGAACGCAACCTGCCTAAATTGGCCAATTGCGTTACGGTGGCCTCGCAAACCTTGGCCAACCAAGTGATTTTGTTTGGGTTGCCGACCAACAAGCTGCTTTATCTACCAAATGGAGTTGATTTGCCGCGTCGCCAATTGCCTGAGCGCAGCGTAGCCCGTGCCAAACTCGGCCTCAACCAAGACCCAATTATTTTGCTCTATAGCCGTTTTTGGGAGTTTCCAGTGAGCGATGTTGTGGCGATGATGGTTGGCGTGTTGGCCCAGATTCCTACGGCAAAACTCTTGGTGATTGGGGCGGGTGAACATGGCGAGGGGCAGCAATTAACGCTGTTGGCTCAGCGAGCAGGTATTAGCCATGCCCTTGATAACCGTGGTTGGAGTGAGCAAAGCACGATTGATGCAGCACTAGCTGCCGCTGATGTCGCGCTCTACCCAATGGACGATACTCTGCTGAATCGCGCCAAGTGTTCAGCCAAACTGACCGAACAAATGCAGGCAGGCTTGCCGATTGTGGCCGCAGCGGTTGGTCAGGTGGCTGAATATCTCGACCAAACTAGTGGTGTGTTGGTTGAACCAAGCAATAGTGGAGCCTTGGCGCAAGCCGTGATTCAGCTCTTGCAGCAGCCACAACAACGCCAGAGTTTGGGTCTAGCAGCCCAAAACCGCATCGAAAAGCTTTTTAATTGGCCTACGCAAAGCCAAACCCTACTCCAATGCTACGATGCCTGCTACAAGGCGCAGTAACTCAAACGCATGCAAATTGGCAAGATTTGTCATATCAAGGTCGTCTTCATGGCGTATCGTTAACCTACCGGACTTTTCGTCGTACTCTTGGAGGTAGTGTATGTGGTTTATCCGAAGAGTGTGTTTCGTGTTGGTCTTTTTAGGTCTGGTTTCCAGTGCTTGGCTTAAGCCTGCACCAATCGCTGCCCAAGCCCCATTGACAGGTGATCAAGCTGCTCCGTTGTTGAACCCAGTGAGCGAAGGCACTCGACAAGATTTCGAAGCTGGCCCCAACAGTGCGAGCAGCGGTGCGTATTTATATGAAACCGCCGCCTATCCTGGAACAGCGTTTCATCGGCGTAATTCAACCGTTGGTTACGCCTACTATGGTGGTGGCTGTACTTATATTACGGCGGCTAATGGCAGTAATATAGATAATAATGCGCTCAGCACCCGCCTCGATCTGCCTGATGGTGCAATTATCGTTGGGGTTGAGTTTCAATATCGCGATACTGATGCCGTCAACAATTCTCAATTATATCTCTATCGTTTTGATGGTGCTGGCGGAATTGCCTCAGTTGCTTTATTAAATAGTAGTGGCAATGGCGGCCATGGCTCGAGCTATACCACCAATCTCAATACCACCTATGATTCATTTAACTATTCCTATTCTCTAGTTTGGTATAGTGGAGCAGTTGGGCTAAACCATGCGCTTTGTGGTGCGCGGGTGAAATATGCCTATCCTGCCCCCGTTGCAAAGCCATTTACCATGCCCCCAGCCAACCAACCAGATGCTTTACAGGGCGGCAGTAGTGGCTATAGTTTCACCGCCGCTAGTGATTTTGTGGCGATTAATGACACGATCTCCTATAGCTATTCCGGGGCTGGCTGTATGATTCATAACGGTGGGGCCAACCTTGCCGCCGAAGTAGATGCGCCAGATGGGAGCCAATTAGCTGGCTATCGAGCTTTTTACTACAATACCGTCAGTGGTGCAACCATGGATGTAAACTTGTCATCAATCAATGGTTCAATAGCAAGCGCTGTATTGCTCGCTTCTACCACTACCAGTACTGGCTATGCCAATGAGTATTTTGTGCCGACCACGACCGAGATTTTTGATGAGTTGAATAAAGGCTATCTGATCTACATTCGGCCTGGCACGTCAGCAACAACGCGCATGTGTGGTGTCCGCACATTTTATAACACGCCGACACAGGTTGCCCAATTGCCAGCCTACACCAATCCTGTTAACCTAGTCAGCACCGATCGCGATGCTAGTGGCATGTTATTGACCGAAAATGTTGTTGAACTAAATCAAATGCGTAGCGTCGATCTCAGCATGCCAGAAGAACTGGCAAGCCCACAGCTCACGATGGAATATCAATTTATTACCCCACGTTCATTTGTGCCGCGCGAAAGTGCCCAAGGTATGGAAAGCTCGGCTAATGGTTGTATCGCGTTTGGCTCAGATCTTGAGCTGAGCTATACCTTCCAATTACCGCCCAACAGCGGGCTTCGTGGGGTGCGCTTCTACTATCGCAACCCAGCCGGAGATTCGGTTTTGGCGCGTTATTGGGCCTATAATGGCTATAGTTGGTTTACGCCAATCTTTAGCTATTCGATTCCATCATCAACTGATTATACTTCTAGCCTAGTCAGCTATACTGGCTCACACTATGACCTTTCGAATGGCACTGTGTCGCATTCGTTGAGTGTCGCAGCGCTTAGCTCTAGCAGCACAGTCGATTTTTGTGGGGCACGAGTTTGGTATACCACTGGCTTGCGCTCGCTCTATATTCCAGTCGCGTTCAAAAATTAACCTCATCCCTAAAAAATCAAAGGCCGTAGCCAAGTGCTACGGCCTTTTGGTTAATGCGAATTTTGGGTTTGCGGCTGTTTGCGAGCCAAATAGAAGAGCAGGCCAATCATCAGGCCAGTCAAAATGCTCAACGCGCCCAATTTCCACCAGCTATCGGGCAATAGCAAGCCCAAACTACCGAATAAGCTGCTGACAGTGTAGTAAAACGCTACAACTTGGCGTTGCGAGAGGCCTAAATCGAGCAAGCGATGGTGCAAATGGCCGCGATCTGAAACGCTAGCCCCTGCTCCCCGCACCCGCCGCCAGATAATCATCCACACGCCATCGAGCAAGGGCACACCCAGCACCAACAAGGCTGTGGCAAGCTTAGCTCCACCGATGATCGAGCAAATCGCCAAGGTATAGCCAATCACCATCGCGCCACCATCGCCCATAAAAATTTTGGCCGGATGAAAATTATGCGGCAAGAAGCCCAAGCAGGCTCCAGCTAAAGCCAAGGGCACGAGCACCAAGGAATATTGGCCTAGCGAGTAGGTATGAATCGCCAGCACAATCGCGGCAATAAATGTTACGCCTGCCGCCAAGCCATCTAAGCCATCGATCCAGTTGAGTGCATTAGTCATGCCCACAATCCAAAAAATTGTGAAGCCGATTGCCAAGGGCGGCCATATTTTATGAAAATTCACTTGCATAAACGGCGTGTTAAAGGCCGTCGCAATAATTCCTCGTGCCCCGACATCAACCCCATTGACCGCTGGATGCAGTGTCCATTCCCATAAATAGGGACCAACCGCAATCAATGCCGCTAGGATTTGAATGATCAAACGAAAGCGAGCCGAAAGTTTTTTGAGATCGTCGATGGTCATGACGACCCACATCAGGGTTGCGCCCGCAGCCAGCAAGCCCAAGCGAAAGCTTTCAATTGGGAAGCGCTGCATTTGCGGCACACCCCAAGGCACGACGACTGCCGCTGCCAACGCCGCCATAAAGCCCGCAAACATGGCCGCCCCGCCTAGTCGTGGAGTCGGAATCTGATGCACCCGTCGTGCTTCGGGCAGATCATACCACCCCTTGCGAATACACCAAGCCCGAATTAAGGGAGTCAACATAAAAGTGATGCTGGTGCCAATGGCTAAAACCAGCGCAAATCGCAGAATCATAACTGCTCCAGCATAGACGTTCAACCTTGAACATGAAATTGTCGATTAATGGTTAATCCAGCGATTGTAAAACCCGCGTGCCAGCACTGGATCATCGGTGCCGCTGATAATCACGCGGCCATCAGGAAAAACTGTGGCTTGTAACGTTTCAGCCGCAAAGCGTAGCAGATAGTCAGTTTGAATTACCCGTAGATCGGCTTGCTGCAAATGGGCTGCCAATTGGGCTAAGGCCATGGTGATTGGCTGCTGTGGCCGAATTTGGATGGCGTTGCGGCCACATAAACTTAGGGTTGGCGCACTATCCTGATCAAGCAAATCGAATTGGCGCAAGCCACAAACTGGGCAATCGGGGCGTGGCGTTGGCAGCGGCAGTTGCTCAAATTGCCAAGCCCACAGATCAAGCATATATAAATCGGGGTTGGCTTGGCCCTGGCCAGTGAGCAATTTGAGCGCTTCAGTTGCCGCCAAATTGCCAATGACCCCCACGACTGGTCCAACCACGCCAGCGGTTTCACACGTTGGCATGCTGCCTGGCTCCGGCGAAGTCGTAAAAACACAGCGCCAACAGGCTTGCTCAGGCCGAAAATCTGCAGTCATGCCATGGCCACCCAACACGCCACTATAAATCCATGGTACTTGTTCACGCACACACCATTGATTGATCAGCAAGCGGGTTTCGAGGCTATCGCTGCCATCCATAATTAAATCGACTCCAGCTAGCGCTTGATCAATCGTGCCAGCATGCAGATCAAGCACCAAGGCATCGATTTCGCAAGCACTGTTGATTTGCTGGGCATGGGCTTTGGCCGCCACAACTTTGGGCACTAACTGCGCAGCATCAGCCTCGGTATACAAACTTTGGCGCGGCAAATTATGTTCCTCAACCCAATCGCGGTCGATTAGCCGCAAATAGCCTACGCCCGCTCGTAGCAAGGCATGAGCGATGCTGCTACCGGTTGCACCCAAGCCCACAATCGCCACTCGTGCTTGGGATAAGCGCTGCTGCCCGGCTTGGCCTAGCCCAGCAAACCGTGTTTGGCGACTATAGCGTGCTGATGGTATCCCACTACTGGGCATAAAACCCCCTATTTGCATTGTGGCTCATTGTACCGCGCAGGTGAGACAGTATCAACTTGACAGAGATTGATACCGCCTCGTAAAATCGTATTTAATTGTTGGTTATTTGTAGCATGGCCTCTTGATTCAGTCGCTTACTCAGCCCTCACTGTGTAAGTTATTTTTGCTATGATGCCCAGCTACGCTTAGCATTATTTTGACGTGTTAGATGGGAAACACGGCGCACCCAAGGAGTTACCGATGAGCCGCGCCAGCAGCTTTGAACGAGCCACACTCGACCCGTTTTACCACGAGCTTCGCACCTCGCTGACCTTGATCCAAACCTGTACCGATTTGTTGATGCATGCCGACCAAATTGGGCAGGCCGATTTGCGCAATTTTTTACAAATTATCCGGCGTGGTGGCACTCGGATTGATCGGCTTGTGCGGGATTATATTTTGTTGGCCAAGGGTGAGTATGGGGTTTTGAGCGAGGAGAAAGTCGCTCAGCCAACCTCAGTTTTGCCCCCACTCAATTTAGCCTTGCTTGAGGTTCGCGCCGAAAGTAATGATCGTGGGGTCGAGATTGTGAGCGATCTGCCCGAAACGATGCCTTTGGTTTTGGCTAACCCCGACCATTTACGCCTGATTATCGAGCGTTTGTTGAGCGTAGCGTTGCGCTTTGTGCGCAATTCAGGCGATGCAGTCGTGGTGCAAACCCGTACCATGCCCGATAGCGTGGCGGTGGTTTTTACGGTCGAAGGTGTGCCACTGACCGACGAGGATTTACCACGAATTTTCGATCGCTTCTTCGTGCCGCAAAATTTGCCACTCTCACGCGAGCAACATGGCTTGGGCTTAGATTTGCCAGTCGTCAAATCGTTGGTTGAGCTATACGGCGGCAAAGTGGCGATTGAGCGGTTGGCCAAGGGCAATGTGTTTGCCTTTACGATTCCTCGTGCCGAGCCAGAAACCAGTCGTAGCTAAAATAATGCAGCGCAGCCATCACGACTGCGCTGTTTTTTAGGCCTGCAACACCCGATCAAAAAACGCCAAAATCCGTTGGTTAATCTGTTGAAGATAGGGGCTATTAGCTCCAAAATTGTGTTCAGCCTCAGGTAAAAGCAACAATTCTACCTCGGCATTGGCCGCTTGCAAGGCTTGTTGCAACATCAGGCTTTGGCCGACAGGCACGGTTTGGTCTTGCTCACCGTGAATCAGCAAAAACGGCGGGGCTGGCTGATTAAGGTAATTCAATGGATTGGCTTGTTGTACCAACTCAGGGCGCGTCGGCAAAGCGCCGCCAACCAACAACGATTCAGGCGAATCTGGCTCGTCGTGCCAATCGCCAAGCTTGCTCAAATCGCTGGGCGCAGCCACGGCGACTACTGCTTGCACATGGCTTGGTTGTTCAGGGCTGCCGTTGTTGCCCGTTAAGCTTGCTTCAGTTCCTGTAACACCCAATAAACTTGCCAAATGACCGCCCGCATCGTGGCCCCAAACTCCAATGCGCTGTGGATCGATGCCCAAGCGTTGAGCATTGGCACGAAGCCAACGGACAGCGGCCTTGGCATCGTGTAGTTGGGCCGGAAAAATCGCCTGATCGCTGCGGCGATAATTGATGCTGGCAACCATGTAACGGCCCGTTTGGGCCAAAAACGGATCGCTGCTCAGCGCTTTATCGCCGCGCCGCCACATCCCACCATGAATATACATCACCACAGGCAAGGCTTGGCTTGGCAATGGCTCAGGTCGATACAAATCGAGAAACAGCCAATAGTTGTCGGCCTTACCATAGGGTAAATCGGTTAAACATTCAACATCATTCGCCATTGAATCCTCGGTTTATTTGGCAATTGGCTGACGCACAATGCCTGGTACAAAATCGGGTGGCGTGTAAATCAAGGCCATCGCGCCAGGAATATAGCGCTCAAAGGTTGGTAGCACATTAGCCAATTGGCCATTGTTGCTGATATGGCCAGGGCTGACCAGCCCTTGATTATGCCAGGCTACAAAGGTCATCCAATTAACTGTGACCCAATCGTGTTCGGCACGATAGCTGGCAACCTCAAAATTGGCGGCTAAATATTCGACTGCCAAAAATGGATCGCTAATTTCGGCAGCAACTTCGGTTTCGCTTGGTTGCCAATCGCTGTAGCGCTGCATGCGAGTTTGCACGTCGCTACCAAAAATTGCAATTGGAATTGGGCGGTTGGTTGGCTCGTTGAGTGAATTGACATACGGCATTTCGCCATTCAACAAACTCAATCCAACCGAAGGCCGCAAATTGGCGGGCCACACGCTAAAATTGCCCAAACCCAGCGAGTTGGCAACTCCTTGAGCCTCTTGATAGACCGGAGTTACTGCTCGCCCAAAACTACCACGAGTCGCCAAAGCACTGTTGTATTCAAAATAGAGTTGCGCCGCAATCAATACGGCAAATTGATCATCTGTAAGTTTGGTAATGGCTTGGCGATTATGGCGTTTGGCGCTGACAATAATGCTTGAACGCAAGCGCAGCATGGTCAAATTAAAGCTTGGGTCGAAATAGGCCTCAGGCACATCGGTTGGGTAAGGCCGCCCAGCAGCATAAAACAGCGCCTTAGCACTAGGCCAACCGATGATCGCGGGTGCATTGGGTACATAGAAACTGTGGGTTTGCGGTGGCGCATATTGGTCGAACACCATGGGCGCTGCCGCTACAATCACTTGTCTCCGCTGTAAGCCATGAACTCCCAAAACTGCTACTAAAAGCAGGCAAAAAAATAATCGCACCTTGCGACGCGACATACAGGCTCCTTTGCTTCGTCTACACACAGCCGCAGTTTATTCAAATCGTTATGCTGCGCTGCTAGTGGCAGCATAGCATATGGCCTCGATTTTGGGAATACACCAAAGGGTTTATTTTGGGTAGGGTTTAACCGCTTTGGCGAGCAAGTTCTAGGCCAAAAGATCTAGTGTATAGACGTAGCAATTAAGCCAAACGTTGCAGGCAACTCGGCCATTTTAGGTTGGTTGTTGATTGGATACCATACTCGCATAAACTCCATTTGCGCCAACTAACTCGCCATGCGTGCCTTGTTCAGCAATTTGCCCTCGATCAAGCACAATGATCACATCGGCATTTTTGACCGTGCTCAGGCGATGGGCAATCACAATTCGGGTGCAGTTAAGCTGATTCAGTTGTTGCTCAACAATCTGTTCGGTCAGGGTATCGAGTTGGCTGGTAGCTTCATCTAAAATTAAAATCGCAGGTTGGCGCAACAAGGCGCGGGCTAGCGCGATCCGTTGGCGTTGGCCGCCCGAAATTCCGCCTGCTGCCTCGCCAACCCGGGTTTCATAGCCCATTGGCATGCTCACAATGTCGTTGTGTAACCCAGCCCGTTGGCTCGCCGCAATCAGTTGGGCAGCTGGCAAGCTGGCCCGTTGCAAATTGATATTTTGGCGAATCGAGCCGCTAAATAAAAAGGCATCTTGGAGCACCACCCCAAATTGTTGGCGCAAGGCTTGGCGATCATAGTCCTCGATCGGGCGTTCATCGATCCAAATCTGGCCGCTGCTGGGCTGATACAAACCTAACAATAATTTGGCAAGCGTGCTTTTGCCCGATCCAGTGCGCCCAACCAAGGCAACTTTTTGACCTGGCGCAATCTGCAATGAAATATCACGCAGAATTGGCGCAGTATGCGGATTATAGCCAAAACTCACGTTTTCCAGCCGAATTGCGCCTTGTAAGTTTGTTTCAGGCGCGAAGCTACCATCTGGCTCAGGCTGGGCCATCAACACATCATTTAATCGTTCGAGATAGCTGGTTAATAATTGCAAGCGCTGGCCTTGGCTAATTAATGTGACCAACGGCGCGAGGGCTAAAGTGCCAATCGCATTTAATGCCAGCATCGTACTTAAATCCATCTGGCCTTGGTGCACTTCGCGTAAGCCAACCCAGAGCAAAATTAATGGTGTGGCGGTTTGCAGCGTACCCAAAATACTATCGACCACCGCGCTTAGGCGTTGGCGGCGTAGGCTGGTGTTGCGCTGGCGACGAGCCAAATTTTGCCAATAGCCAAACGCATAATGCTCCACGCCCATGGCTTTGATCGTGGTGATGCCGCTGAGTAATTCGACCAAATAGCTTTGGGCTTCGCTTTGCTCCAACAAATCAGTTTCGACGAGCGGGCGCAAACGGCCTTGAGTTAGCCAAATAATTGCCACTTGCAGCAAGGCGATGATCGCGACAGTCAAGCCAAAACTGCCACTTTGCCAAAACAACAAGCCACCATACACCAACATTAACCCGCCATCGAGCACGACCGAAAGCACTTGGTTAGTAATTAATTCGCGAATTGTGCTGTTGCTGGTTAGGCGCAGCAATAAATCGCCGCTGCTGCGTTGCTCAAAAAAGGCCAAGGGCAAGCGCAACAAATGGCTTAAAAAATGCTCGCTTAAATCAGTATCAAAACGCAGTTGTAGCTGAATCAACAAGAGGCTCCGCATATATTGAATCAAAAAGCGAATGCTGATGATTAAGCCCAAGCCAATTAATACCCGCCCAAGCAACACCTCAAAACTCGGCAAGGTAACCTGTTGCACCAAACTTTTGGTCAGCAATGGCAAGGCCAGCCCAACCAATTGCAACAAGCCTGAGGCCACGATAATTTGCACCAATAAACTAGGTTTGGCCAAAAGCGTCGAGCGAATCAAGCGCCATTGGTTGGTGTTGGAGCGCTGGCGTTGCTCAAAATTTGGGCCAGGCTGGCAACTGAGCACAATCCCAGTGAAGCGTTGGTCAAGCTCGCTTAACTCAACAAAACGCCGACCCAAGGCAGGATCAACGATGGTTGCGCCGCGTGGCGACCACTGTTCAAGCACCACAAAATGATTAAAATTCCAATGCAAAATCGCTGGGAGTTGGAGTGAGCCAAAATCGAGGTTTTGTAGGGCAAAGGCTCGTACAATCAGGCCATAATGCCGGCCAGCGGCAGCAATTGTTTGGGCACTCAAGCCATCACGCGATGGCCGACAGACCTCGCGAGCTTCTGCAACCGAAGTTGCTCGCCCCCAATAAGAGAGCACCATGGCCAAACATGCAGCACCACATTCAATCGCACTTAATTGGAGTAAAACAGGAACCCGTCGCCGTTTGAAGCTTGCCAACCAACGTTTCAACATTGCCAAACCTTGCTTGTAGCGCAAGGTTGTCCGGGGCTAGAGGTTTACGATCGGCGCACCAACCACAACTAAGCTGACAGAAAGCACCGCGACCAGCAACCACAAACTACGCAGCAACAGCGGCGAAATCCGCTCTTGGACAACCTGCTCTTGATGATGAGCAACATATGAGGTTAGCGCAGCTGGGCGAAACAGGCTAGTGTTTGGAATCAGAGTGGTTTGGCTGTGGTCATTCATTGGGGTGTCCTCCTGCGAAACTGGCCCCATTTAACCATAGTTGGGCTTTGCCAACTAGTCCAAAACCGATATAAAAACCGATATAGCGCTATCGCTCAAACTACGCTTGCCAATAACTATATTTTAACCGTATACTAGGGCATCTAACAACCTCCCAATTTAAACCCACCCTAAAAATCAAAGGAGACCCAGCATGTCGCATGAAGAAACGATCAACGCGTGGAATAATGCTGATCAAAATCCTGAGACTGAACCCACTAAACCCCAGCCAATGCCTGCGAATCCTGCCGGAATGACTGAATTGAGCGATGAAGAATTACGCCAAATTCAAGGTGGTACCTTGGTCGATTGCAGTATCATCCCAACCATGACTTCGGTCAATAGTGCGGTTCCCTGCGTGGTTCACACCGACGAACAGTAGAAAATTAGCCAAATGTCCTTGCTTTCCTGACTTCCACAGCACACTGGACAGCGTATATGACTAAGCTTGATGCCTCTTTTGGAATGTGGCTTAAACAACGCCGAAAGACCCTCGATCTGACCCAAGACGAGTTGGCTCATTTGGTTGGCTGTGCCACGGTCACGATTCGTAAAATTGAAGCTAATACGCTTAAGCCTTCAACCCAGATTGCTCAGCGCTTAGCCCAATGTTGTAATGTTCCCGAAGCTGAACATACAGCATTTGTTCATTTTGCGCGTTCGGAAACAACCACTGGGCCAGTATGGTCTGATCAAACACCAGGTGCTGCACGGGTCAATTTTGTGGTCGATCAACCACCCCACAATTTGGTTGATTTACCCAATCCATTGATTGGTCGTGATGCTGATGTTGCGACCATCAATGAGCGTTTGGCCAACGAGCATGTGCGTTTATTAACTTTAGTTGGCCCGCCTGGGGTTGGCAAAACTCGTTTAGCTTTGCAAGTAGCCCAACAACAACTTGAGCGCTTCCGCCATGGGGTGTTTGTCGTAGCCCTTGCTCCTGTAACCAATCCTCAAGATGTGTTGAGCGTAATCGCACAAACCCTAGGAATCAAAGAAACTGGCATTCGGCGCAGTTTCGAAGACCTCAAAAATTTTTTGTACGACCGCGAATTATTATTGGTGCTTGATAATTTCGAGCAGGTGTTGCCCGCTGCTAGCTCAATCGATCAGCTGATTCAGGCTTGTTATGGGCTGAAGGTCTTGGTCACTAGTCGCGAGGCCTTGCGCTTACGCCGTGAACGTCGTTTTGCGGTTGCGCCGCTGGCTATTGCAACGCCCGCTAACGATGAGCCAAGCGCCACGCTTTCGCCAGCAGTAGCACTGTTTGTTGAGCGAGCACAGGCCGTTAATCCCGATTTTGAAATTAACGAAACCAGTCTGCGTGATATTAGTGCCGTTTGTCGCCAGCTTGATGGCCTGCCGTTGAGTATTGAGTTGATTGCTGCCCGCAGTATGTTGCTTGCCCCCAAAGCGATGTTGCGCCATCTTGAGCATCAATTAACCGTCTTAACCAGCCGATCGTCTGATCATCCGCCGCGCCAACGAACCCTGCGTGATGCAATTCGTTGGAGTGTTGATCTGCTTGAGCCGAGCGATCAGCAGATGTTTATGCATGTTGGGGTTTTTCCGCAAAGCTGTACCCTCGATGCACTTGCCGCTGTCGGGGCAGAGCAAGCTTGGGCGCTCGATTTGCTCGACGGCCTAAATACGCTCGCTGATAAAAGTTTGCTCTATGCCAAGGCTGATCAACAGGGCGAAACGCGCTTTGAAATGTTGAATGTGTTGCGTGAATATGCCCGCGAGATGTTGCAACACACTGGTTTATTGATCCAAGCTGCCCAACGCCATGCCCAATATTATTTGCAGTTGGCGCAAATCCTCCAAGCCGATCTCAGCCAGCATAACCAACATGTGACCGCTGGCGATCGCTTTGAGCATGATTTATTCAATTTTCGGGCGGCCTTAGAATTTTTCTTTACTCAACGTCAAATCGAACAGAATGTTCAGCTTGCTACTAGTTTGGCCGATTTGTGGTATTTGCGCGGCTATGCTGGTGAAGGTCGGCGTTGGCTGGCCCAAGCAATCGATCAAGCCCAAACCACCCAAACCACGCTTGAGCCAACCCTTTGGATCGAAGCACTCAACGCTGCGGGTTACCTCGCCTATCATCAAGGTGATTACGGCGATGCCGCCCAAACCTTCTCGCAAAGTCGCCAACTGATTGAAACTGCCAACGATCAGGTTGGCATGGCGCGGGTCTACAATAATTTGGGCTTAATTGCTCATTGGCAAGGCCAATATGCCCAATCTGAGGCTTTGCTCAACGATAGTTTGCAAATTTGGCGCAAACTTGATCTATCGATGGCGATTAGTAGTTTGGTCTGTAATCTTGGGGCACTTCAGCTTGATCGCGGTGAATTGAGCCAGGCTGCCGAGTTGCTTGAACAAAGCAAAGTGCTCTGTCAGCAGCAACATTATGAAAATCGCATCTCGATGGTTCTGCAACATCAAGGTAAATTGGCGCTCTATCGTGGCGATTATGCTACTGCCCAGCGTTGTTTTAGCGAAAGTCAGGCTATCGCCGAGCAGATGAGCAATAAAACTGTGATAGGTTTCGCTCTGATGTACCAAGGCTATACCACACTGGCCGCAGGCGAATTGGATCAGGCCGCCTGTTATTTGAGCAAAGCTGCCCAGATGAGCCAAGATCTTGGTAGCAAACATATGTTGTGTATGGTGTTGGCGGTGCAGGCACAGTTGGCCGTCGAACAAGCTCAATACGTGGTGGCTCGTCAATTATTTACCCAAGCCTTGGAGTTAGGCCGCACCATGCAATTTGGCACAGGCATTGCCAATGCCTTGCGTGGTTTGGCGCTGGTCGATGCGATTCAAGGCCACTATAGCCCAGCGTTGGAGCAAATTAACCAAGCAATTCAAGGCTATCGCACCATCGGCAACCCCGAAGGCTTAATTCAAGCGCTTGAAACCTTGGCGTTTTGTTTGGTAACTATGGGCTATGGCAAGACAATCGAGCCTGTCGTTGCTGCACTCGATCAGTTGCGCCACGAATATGGCTTGCGCCGCTGGAACAATCAACAAGCTCGTTGGCAACAGATTCAACAGGCTCTCGCGCAGCCTGATCAATCAACCCTGTCAGCCGAGCCAATTGTGGCCCAATTGCTCGACCAAATGCCCAGCCTGAAACTGCGTGAGCTGCGCACATGAATTGGTTGGCAAGCCTGAATCTACGCGAGCGCCAGCAGCTTGGTTTGAGCGAGCTTGGCGCTCGAACCACATCGCGTTACCAACGTTGGCGCAAGCAAGCCCCATTCGAGCAAACGCTCTGGTGGCAGGCACGGCTGGCGCTGGATGGATTGGATGATCAGCAATTCCAAGCCTTGCTTGATCCCACCGTTGTGGTTGCTGCGCCGCCATGGGCCGAAACCCTCACAGCATGGCGCGAATGGCAAGCCCGCCCGCATCCGCGCTGGCTCAACCAACCAAACTTGGGCTATCCACTCTGGCCAATCGTCGATTATTGCTTAGCTCAGATTGAACAAGCCTTGCAGCAAGCACAGGTTAAGCATGCTTGGCCGAGCTTGCAGGCAGCGATTGGCAAGGCGCTCGTGCAACGTTTAGCCCAATTAACTGCCCAAACGCTGGTGCTTGAGCTGAATGTAGCCCGTTTGCGTGGCCAACTCCACGGCGCAACCAGCCAAGAGCGTTTTGAATATTTCATCGAACGCTATAGTCAAATCAGCGATTTGCTCGATCTATTGGCTGATTATCCGGTGTTGTTGCGGAGTTTGGTGCATGAATGTCAAACGACAATTAATTTTATCAGCCACATTGCCCAGCATCTCGCTCACGATTGGCAGCAACTCCAACAGCATTTTGGGCTTGAACTTGCCGAATGGACAGGTTTGGAAAGCTTGGGCGATTGTCATGCGGGCAAGAGTGTTTGCCGCTTGGATTTTGCCAGCGGCCAACATTTGGCCTACAAACCGCGTTCACTGAGCACCGAAGTTGCCTTTAATCAGGTTTTAGCGTGGCACAACCAACAACCGCAAACCATCCAATTACGTGGTTTGAAGGTGCTCGATTGTGGCAATTATGGCTGGACGGAATGGCTGCAAGCCTTGCCGTGTGCCGATTCGGCGGCGGTACGGCGTTTTTATCAACGCCATGGAGCCTTATTGGCCTTGCTTTTGGTGTTACAAGCCTGCGATGTGCACTATGAAAATGTGATTGCCGTCGGCGAATATCCAGTCTTGATTGACCTCGAAGGCTTGTGCCATCCCCTGCTATTGAGCAATACCAACGAATTGATCGAGGCTGAACAAGTTGGCTTGTTACCACGCTTGCACTTTGCCACCGAGCAACATCTTGGAGTCGATATGAGCGGCATCGCGGGCAATGCCGAGCAAACCTTGCCCCTACCCCAGCCAGTTTGGGATGAGACCAATACTGATCAAATGGCTTTGCGCTATGCTCCAACCGCCGTGCCAGCCGCCCACAATTTGCCAACCTGTAGCAAGCTCCAAATTGATCCATTGGATTATGCCGCTGAGGTTGAGCAAGGTTTTCGCACCACCTATTTAACCTTGTTGAGCGCCAAAGCCGAGTTGTTGAGCAATGTTCTCGCCGTTTGTGCCGATACCACAATTCGGGTAATTGCCCGCCCATCGAATAGTTACGCGATTTTGCTGCGCCATGCCAGCCATCCCAATCGGCTGCGCGATGCGATTGATCGTGATTGTTTGTTTGACCATTTGTGGCTAAGCATCCCTGAGCGACCACATTTGAAACCGTTTCTGCAAACTGAGCAAGCAGCACTGTGGCAAGGCGATATTCCATGGTTTGGCACGACCCCACGTTCGCAAACCATTTGGGATGCCAATGACCAAAGCTTGCCATTTACCTTAGCCCAAAGCAGTTGGCAACGGGTTGAACTGGCAGTTGAGCGCTTGAGTCTTGAAGATTGCGCAAGCCAAATCGCCCAAATTCGCCATGCTTTTGGGACTAATGCTTCACCCAAATCGCCCCAGCAGCCATGATATACTGAGCCTAGTAGCCCTGCTACCAACTCCCTGAAACTTCAAACAACCCACCTTGGCTGGCATGTGCCAGTCATCGTTTTGGTGCACATACAAAGGATTAATCACGATGCTGCTGAATATTGCAACCTTGGTGCTGTTATCACTTTGGCTGGGGGCGATGATTGGCGGATTATTGCTTATGCGCCAAGCAGGCCGTTGGCGCTGGATTGGCCTTGCCATTGCCGTGCAAGGTTTGATCTTGCTGGTATTTCAAGGCTTGCTCAGCACCTATCCAATTGGGATTGGCGACCCATTAATTCGGGTGAAATTTTGGGATTTGCTGAGCCAAGCGGCGGTCGTGCTTGGTGCCTTGGCGGTCGTCGTAGTTGTTCTATGGTGGCTGGCCAAACAAGTGCGCTACAGCATCGATCAGCAATTGCGCCGACGAGGCTTAGCCTTATTGTTGCTCTTTGGCATGCCATTAATCGCCACACCCGCCTTTTACACCATGTGGCAAACTAGCATTCCCGAGCGCGAACGTGAACGCAACCCCGATTTGCGGGTGATCAATGTGCCCGAAGGTTTTGAATGGAGCGTCTACGCCCGTGGCACGATGGATAATCCCACAGCGATTGCCTTTGGCGCTGAAAACGAACTATACATCGCCGATATTGCTGGCGATTTGTGGATTGGCCGCGACCAAAATAATGATCAGCAGATCGATAGTTTGAGCAAATGGGCTGGCGATTTTGATTTGTTGGTTGGCTTGGTTTGGCGCGATGGTGAGTTGTATTGCGCTAGTTCGGGCAAAATCGAGGCCTTGCGTGATAGTAATGGCGATGGCGTAGCCGATAGTCGCCGCATTGTGGTTGATAATTTGCCCTCAATGATTTTGCAGCCACACTCCAACAATGGCTTGGCCTTTGGCCCCGATGGCCGCTTGTATTTTGGGGTTGGCAGCACTACCGACGGTAAATTTGAGGAAAATGAATTAGCCGCCAGCGTTTTATCGGTCAATCCCGATGGCACGGATTTGCGTCCGTATGCCCGTGGCTTGGGCAATGTGTTTGATGTTGCTTTCAATGCCGATGGGGCGCTGTTTGGGGGCGATAATGGCCCTAGCTCAGTTGAGGGCAATGATCCGCCAGATGAATTTAATTATTTGGTCGAAGGCGAACACTATGGCTACCCCTACTTTTTTGGCGACCCGCCCAGCGATGGCGGCACACGCGGCGCATTAATCAGCTTTCCCGCTCACTCGGTGCCCACGGGAGTTACATTTTATAGTGGCGATCAGTATCCGCAAATCTATAGTGATAGCGCCTTTTTGACGCTCTGGCAGACGGGTGAGGTCGTGCATATTGAGGTTGGGCAAACCAGCAACGGCGATTATCTGGCCAAATCAACCACCTTTGCTGATGGTATGCTCTACCCGATTGATGTGATTACTGGCCCCGATGGCAACTTGTATATCGCCGATTTCGGTACGAGTGCAATCTACCGAATCACCTATAATGGAGCGCGTTAATGCGACGATTTGGCTATTTTGTGGTGGGCTTGCTGTTGCTGGGCTGTGGTGCTGCCAACGATAGTACCAGCGTGGGCAATGCTGAGCGCGGCAAACGCATTTTTCAGGGAGCCGAGGTGTTGACACTCGATCAACTCGAAGCATGTGTCGATTGCCATAGTGATGTTGCTGGTGAAGCAGGCCAAGGCATCGGCCAAAATCTCTCAAATATTGGCAATCGTGCTGCGCAACGCCCCGATGGCACAAGTGCGATCGATTATCTGCGGCTCTCATTGACCGAGCCAGATAAAGAACTGGTGGGCGGCTTTCAAGAGGGCATTATGCCGCGCGATTATGCCCAAAAATTATCAACCCAAGATATTAACGATCTGATTGGTTATATGCTAACGCTAAAAAGTGGCATTGATTAAGCGCGTTAGTTTTGAATGAATGTAGGTGCTATGCAGCAATTGCGAATTGCGTTCTTGGATTCGTGGTTACAGGCGGTGGTTGATGGCAGCGGCACGGCGGCAGCAATCGGCGGTTTGGCGCGGACCTTGCAAGCCCGAGGCCATGTAGTTGATCGGATTGTGCCAACTGGCAATTGGCCGCGTAATTTGACCCTGCGCCGACTTTATTACAATTGGCAATTGCCCCGTCGCCTCGCCAATCACAACTACGATTTAGTGGTTGGCTTTGATATTGATGGAGTCCGAGTTGCCCAGCGCTTAAATGTGCCCTATATTTGTAGCATCAAAGGCGTGATTGCCGAAGAACAGCGCCATGAACAAGGCTTTATTCGGGCGTTGCTCTGGTCGCTCTCGCGGATTGAATTGATCAATGCGCGGCGTGCGCCCAACGTTATTTCAACCAGTGAATATTGCCGCCAGATGATTCATGCCCATTATGCTGTGCCAATCAGTAAGATTGGGATTGTGCCCGAAGGCATTGATTTGAGTTTGTGGCAGGAGCAAGCCCAAAGCAGCCAGCGTGATCCATGGACGGTGCTATGTGTGGCCCGCCAATATCCGCGTAAACATGTGATTGACTTGATTCGGGCCTTTGCCAGCGTGATCGAACGAGTGCCGCAAGCTCAATTGGTGATTATCGGCGATGGCCCTGACCACGATTTGTTGCGCGGAGTGGTACGAGCCTACAATCTCGAAAGCTCAGTACGCATGCTCGGAGCGATTGCCGATGATGCTGAAGTGCGAGCCTGGTATGGGCGCAGCAGTATTTTCTGCTTGCCCAGCGTTCAAGAAGGCTTTGGGATCGTCTTTTTAGAGGCGATGGCAAGCGGCTTACCAATTGTCAGCACCAATGCTGCCGCGATTCCCGAAGTTGTGCCGCATGGGCAGGCTGGCACGTTAGTTGCCCCAAGCGATGTAACGGCAATCGCTGAGGCGCTGATTGAGCTATTGCAAAACCCCAAGCTACAACAGCGCTACCGCGATTATGGCTTGCAGCATGTTCAACAATATGCTTGGGAGCATGTGACCGATCGCTTTTTAGCAGCAGTTTGGGCTTAGTTGCTGCGCTTAAACCAATTGTTAACAATTTATATACTTTTGGCCAAATTTAAACGCGATTAATTGAACTTAATTGGGTGCAGAAACTAGCAGTGCATAGGAGATCCACAACAGCCAATTTAACCGATTAGAATGGCCTAATCAATTAATCGACCAAGCTAGCTAGCAGGCTAGGTCGTGATAAATCGAGCTGAACTTATTTTTCAGAAAAAATTAAGTTTTTTTATATATTTTAGGCTTGCCAGTCATATCTATCTATGTTACCCTGCATGCTAATTAAAGAACTACCCAATCAGGGACTCAATTCCTATTGTCCAATGAGTGTTTTGTCGAAGCATCGATCGTGATTTCATACCTCTACGGACACTGGAGCAGGTATGGCTTGTTTATTTATAGTTGATGATCAACCAGACACTCACATTATTCTCGCGCGTTTACTTGAGGTTGATGGGTATACGGTGGTTGGGGCGCACAATGGTAGTGAAGCCCTGAAGCAAATACCTGTAGTTCGCCCAGCCTTGGTGTTATTGGATCTAGCCTTGCCGGGCATTGATGGTTTAACGGTTGCCAAACAGTTACGCATCAATACCAGCACCAAGCATGTGCCAATTATTGCCATGACGGCCTTTGGTGGCAACGATTATCGTACCCAAGCTATGGCAGCTGGTTGTAGCGAATATCTTTTAAAACCATTGGATTTTGCTAAACTTCGCGGGGTGATTGCGCAATTGGTGCTACAAGTGGCCTAAATGTGTGATGACAAGTGGGGTGTCGGCATGAAACCCGAGCAATAATCGGGCTTTTTTATTGCCAAAACATGGCAGCATGGAACAACTCCATGCTGCCATGCCTTTTTAGAAGCGATCAGTAATGGTTTTGGCTTGAGTGAACAACAAGAGGTAATCGGGGCCGCCAGCTTTCGAGTCGGTGCCGCTCATGTTGAAGCCACCAAACGGCTGAACCCCAACCAACGCGCCTGTGCACTTGCGATTGAAATACAAGTTGCCGACATGGAAATCGCGCCGAGCTTCTTCAAGTCGTTCGCGTGAGCGGCTAAATACCGCGCCAGTTAAGCCATATTCGGTGTTGTTGGCAATTTCCAAGGCATGTTTCCAATCGTTGGCTTTGATAAATGCCAAGACTGGCCCGAAAATTTCTTCCAATGAGAGCCGAGCTTCGGGGGCAATATCGGCGATGATCGTTGGCGGAATGAAATAGCCTTCCGAGCCATCGCCAGTTTCGCCGCCAAGCATCAAGCGACCTTCGCTCTTGCCAATTTCAATGTATTCGCGAATCTTGTCGAAGGCTTTTTGGTCAACCACCGCGCCCAGATGGTGCTTGGGATCAGTTGGATCGCCCATGGTCAGCTTTTTGGTGCGATCAACAACCTTCTTCAAGATTGTGCTATAAACGCTATCGACGATAATTGCTCGCGAGCAGGCTGAGCATTTTTGGCCTTGGAAGCCAAACGCTGAGGCCACGATCGCATCGGCAGCAGCATCGAGATCGGCAGTTTCATCAACTACAATCCCATCTTTGCCACCCATTTCTAAGATTGTGCGTTTGAGCCAGATTTGGCCAGGTTGCAATTTGGCTGAGCGTTCGAAAATCCGCAAGCCAATTTCCTTCGAGCCAGTGAAGGCGATTAAGCGGGTTTTGGCGTGATCAACCAAGGCATCGCCCATTGCGCCGCCTGAGCCAGGCACGAAATTAACTACGCCATCGGGCAAGCCAGCTTCTTCAACCAACAAGCGCACAAATTGGGCGGCAATCGCGGGCGATGCCGAGGCTGGTTTCAACACCACCGTATTGCCAGCAGCAATCGCAGCGGTGGTCATACCGACCATAATCGCCAAGGCAAAGTTCCATGGTGGAATTACCACGGTTACGCCGAGCGGCACATAACGTAATTCATTTTCCTCGCCGTTGTAAGCGACGACTGGTTGTGGGCCACCAAACTTAATCGCCTGACGACCATAATATTCCATAAAGTCGATTGCTTCGGCCACATCAGCATCGGCCTCAGCCCAACTTTTGCTTACTTCATACACCAACCATGCCATAAATTCAAACTTGCGGCGGCGCATCACAGCCGCAGCGCGGAACAAATAGCGGGCGCGTTCTTCTGCCGCGACGTTGCGCCATGATTCGAAGGTTGTGGCGGCAACTTCCACCGCTTGATTGGCATGCTCAACCGTTGCCTTGGCAAAACTGCCGACAACTTGGCTTGGCTTGGCCGGATTCAGTGAATCAAATGTATCAGCCAGTTCGATATGTTCGCCACCAATCAGAAGCGGATAAGTACGCCCTAATTCATCGCCAACCTTGCTCAGTGCCGTGCGCATCGCATCGGCATTGGCTTTCACACTGAAATCGACAAACGGTTCGTTGCGGTACTCGGGTAACATGTACATCTCCTAGCGATAAGCGCCATTGCTTATTTGGATCAGATTGTGGATATTCTATACGAAATTGCTTAGCTTAAGTTAGGCCAATTCGCGCAGATCCAACGCTGGCCCATGATGACACAGCAATTTTGGCTGTTGTCGGGTAAGTTGCCAGCACCCACCACACATCCCAATGCCACATGGATAGGCTTGATCGACGATAAATGCCGCAAAACCTTGTTGCCAAGCATAGCGTTCACGCCGAATCCGTTGGCTCAAACGACTGGCCAAATCGAGGCTGCCAGCGGCCAGCAAGCGATTGGCCCAAACCAACGGGGCATCAAGTTTGGTGCTACTTTCGAGCAAATCAAGCACATCGTCGGCGGTCGCCAAATATTCGATCTCAGCTGGGAGTACAAACGGCGGTACGCGCATTGCATCATTGGCACTCGCCAACAGCAATACCGGTGAGCCAGTTTCGGTTACCCGTTGGGCATACAACAGCAGGCTGTAGATTGCATTACCCTCTGCAATCAACAAGGTTGCTTTTTGACCGTCGCTGCTGAGCGGTCGTCCAAGTGGCCCAAGACAATCAAGCTCAAAGCCTTTGGGCAACCGCGCAATGCTGGCCAACAACGGGTCTTGTAAATCCAAGGCCAAGGTGGCGGTGCTACTACGATTAGTCGCAATAATCCAAGCCCGACTGCGCAAGAGTGGGTCGTGGCTCAAGCCGTGATGCAGCATCGCCCATTGCCCAGGCTGAGCGCTGGCTAGTTGTGGCGAAGCCACCGTCAGCAAGCCATAATGTTGATTCAATTGTTGCTGATCAAGAATAACTGTTTGCATAGCAGCATTATCCGAGAAGATCGGGGCTTATGCAAGGAGTGAGGCAAGAGCATAGAATATAGGGATCAGGAGCGAGGCGTAACGTTTAACCACGAAGGACACGAAGAGCACCAAGAACGATTTAATAGTTCTATGGCATCGATTAGTAATTCAGATATTTAACTAATCCAGCTTAGCGCTCTTCGCGTTCTTCGCGGTTAAGCATTTCATTCTGACGGATCGCGCTTATCGCTGGGTCAAAACCCGATCCCCAATCCCCAACAACCGATCCCCAACAACTACAATTGCTGCATATGCTCGACTTTAATACATTTATCCATCACAACCTCTAAGCCAGCGGCTTCGGCAGCGGCAGCAGCCTCGTGATTGACGATCCCGAGTTGCATCCAAATTGCCTTTGCGCCAACCGCAATTGCTTCTTCAACCACTGGCGGCACATCTTCGGCGCGGCGAAAAATATCGACAATATCAATTGGCTCTTTGATATCGCTCAATGATGCAACTGGTTGTTCGCCAAGCACTGGCTCTTTGAGCACCGGATTGACCGGAATAATTTTATAGCCCGCCCGTTGCATATATTCAGCCACACCATAGCTCGCCCGATCGGGCTTGTTGCTCAGGCCGACCACGGCAATCGTTTTGGAGTTGCTCAACAGTTGTTTAATATCGCTCATAATTCCTCCTTATAACCAACACGTATCGCAAGGATTGTACCCCAAAAAGGCGAGCTTGCCCGAAATTGCCGAGGATTAGGACAGCAATCTCATGGCTTGGGACGCGTCAAAGGACATGCCGATAGATCAATTCAAGGACAATATGTAATTATCATAGTTACAGATACAGCAAACGCAGCCCAAACGTCGGCGCTGCACTATTTTCTAGGAGCATAGACCAATGACTCAGCCAGCCGTTAACAATACCTTGAGCGTTGCCGAAGCCATTTCAAGCCGCCGCTCAGTTCGTAAATATACCAACGACCAAGTAAGCCAAGCCGACCTCAACACCATTTTGGAATTGACTGGCAAAGCTCCTTCAGCCTGGAACATTCAACCATGGCGCTTCGTTGCTGTGCGCAACCAAGAAGTCAAAAATAAATTGCAAGCTGCTGCGTATGGCCAAGGCCAAGTTGGTAGCGCTCCAGTGGTGATCGCCGTTTATAGCAATACCGCTGAAGCCCTCGATACCCTCGCCGATGTGATTCACCCAGGCGTGCCAGCCGAGCAACGCCAAGGCGCAATCGATGGCATTTTGGGTGCGTTCGCTCAGCGCAGCCCCGAAGAAAAAGAAGCTTGGGGTTTGGGTCAAACCAACATCGCCCTTGGCTATCTTTCATTGGCCGCTCGCTCATTGGGCTACGACACCTCGTTGATGTTGGGCTTTGACCCAGCCCAAGTCAAAGAAATTTTGGGCTTGCCAGCGCACGTGCAATTGGCTGGCTTGGTGGCCTTGGGTGTTGCCGCTGAAGAAGGCTACCCACACCACCGCCACGCTGTCGAAAAAATCACCCAATTCGTTGACTAAGTTTGGTTTGAACCAATAAAGTAAAAGGCCAGAGCATTACGCTTTGGCCTTTTTTGATCTTCGCGTCCTTCGCGGTTTCATTCCAAATTATGCTTCCTGCTCTTCGTGGATCAATGCCTATACGCCAGCGATGACCCGACCTTCGGCTAACAATTTTTCGACCAACTCTGGTGAGCGGGTTTCGGTATAAATACGCAACAATGGCTCAGTGCCTGAGAAGCGAATCAACAGCCAACTGCCATCTTGCAGGTGGTATTTGTAGCCGCCTTGGGTGGTAATCGAATTAACCGTCAAGCCAGCTAAGGCATCGGGGCGAGCCGAATCAACCCGCTTGAGAATCGTATCGCGTTGCTCAGCAGGATAGGTAATATCCAAGCGATCGTAGAAATGTGGCCCAACTTTGCTGAACAACTCTTCCATGGTTTCGCTGGGCGTTTTGCCACGCTTCAAGAACAAATCGAGCAACAGCAGCGACGATAAAATCCCATCACGTTCCGGCAAATGCTTGGCAAAGGCAAACCCGCCCGATTCCTCGCCACCAATAATTGCATTCGATTCGATCATCTTGGGGCCGATATGCTTGAAGCCAACCGGAGTTTCGTAGATTGGCACATTGTAAAGCTCGGCCAAACGATTAACCATCGAAGTGGTTGAAAGTGACTTAACGATTGGGCCGCGCCAACCTTTAACTTCTAATAAATAATAGGTTAGTAAGCCAAAAACCCGTAACTGATCAACAAATTTGCCTTTTTCATCAACCAACCCAACCCGATCAGCATCGCCATCGTAGGCCAAGCCCGCAAAAGCCCCACTTTGCTTAACCACATTTTTGAGTTTGGTTAAATTGTCGTCGATTGGTTCGGGCGAACGCATTCCAGGAAATAAAGGGTTACGGGTATCGTTGATTGGCACAACTTTGGTTTGGCCACCATCAAGCAACAATGGCAAGAAACCAGCGCCAGCCCCATACATTGCGTCGTTGATGATCGTCCAGCCCTCGCGTTTGATCGCCTCAAGATCAACCATTTGCTTGACTTGCGCGACATAATCGGGCGTGCCGTTGATCCGTTCAACCAAGCCTTGTTTTTCGGCCTCACGCAGTGCCATGCGCTTGACTGGCGCTTTTTCTAAACGATCTTCCAAGCGGGCGATCACTTCGGGCGAGGCTGAGCCAGCATATTCGGGCTTATATTTATAGCCGTTGTCGCTTGGTGGGTTGTGCGAAGCCGTGATAATCGAGGCTCCACCAGCCTTTTTGCACAAAATGCTCCAACAAACCACAGGCGTAGGAGTCGCTTTTTCAGTTAAATAAACATGAATTCCGTTGGCAGCCAGCACCTCGGCGGTGGCGGCGGCGAAGCGCTCGGAACCGAAACGAGTATCATAGCCAACCACCAACCCGCGCGGGGCCAAGCCCGACTCATGCAGATAATCCGCGACGGCTTGGGTGACAATGCGCACATTGTCAAAGGTATACTCTTCGGCGATCGCTGCTCGCCAACCGTCGGTGCCAAATTTGATTGCTGATGCCATACACGCTCCTGAGCTTGCGATTGAAATTGGTTTCCCATGAATGAAGATTGGTGACGATCGCTCGTCAATACAACGAAATAGCGTTCATAAATTTGAATGGGATTGAATGATATTAACCAAGCGCGAGACCTTCGACAGTTGCATGGTGGGCAACCTGCACATCATTGGCAATGGCGACATTGTTTAGGTTTGCAGCGGCTTCAATTGTAACACGATCCCATGCGATCACCCGTTCAAGTCGGGCATGCTCGCCCACCACACAGCCGCTACCAAGCATAATCGGGGCAATTAGTTGGGCACTAGGGCTGATTTGAGCATCAGCCGCAGCCCACACTCCTGCTGCATATTGTATGCCATGCACCGTTTCATGCGGCAAATGGCCCAACAATACCGCTTCGTTGGCGGCTAAATAGCCTGCCAATGTGCCAATATCTTGGCTGTAGGCGTTGTGTTGATAGGCATAAATCGGAGCTTGAGCCGCTAGCAAGCTGGGGAAGAGATCACGTTCGAGCATGGCAAAACCTTGGGCTGGAATCTGGGCAAGCGCCGCTGGCTCAAATATATAGGCTCCGCTATTGATGGTGGTGGCCAAGGCCGTGCCAGCTGCGGGTTTTTCTTGAAAGGCATATACTCGTTGATTCGCATCGCTAGCAACTACCCCAAAGGCTGAGGTATCGGCCACTTGGCGCACGGCAATGGTTGCCACGCCGCCAAATTGGGCATGAGCTTGCCAGAGTTGAGCCACATCGAAATCAGTCAGTTCGTCGCCATTCAGCACCAAAATCGGCCCAGCCTCAAGCAAATTGGTTTGTTCAAGGGCGTAACGTACTGCGCCAGCTGTGCCCAGGGCTTCTGGCTCTTGCACAATCTGCAAATCTAGCCCAAAAGCCGCGCCATCGCCATAGGCTGCCAAAAATTGTTCGGCCAAATATTGCACCGCCAAAATCACATGACGCACACCTTGCTGGTGCAAACGCCGCAAGGTTCGGCTCATCAAGGCTTCGCCGGCAATTGGCACGAGTGGCTTGGGGAGTTGGTTGGTCAATGGGCGGAGGCGCGTGCCTAATCCGCCAACTAAAATAACTGCACGCATACAACTGCTTTCATAAAAAGCACGGCAGTGGTTTGGTTATCGCTAACCACCTGCTGCCGTGCCCTTCAATTATAACTTATAACACATCATTGCGGCCTTCAGTCCGCAATTGATCGACAATTTTCTTGACATCTTGAGCGCGATCACGTGGGGCAATCAGCAGGGCATCGCCGGTATCGACCACCAAAAAGCCATCAAGGCCAATCGTGGCGATCATGCGGCCAGAATCGCTGTAAATCAAGGTCGATTTGGTATCAACCTCGACGTGTGGCCCAATCACTACATTAGCCGAATCGTCGTCGCTCATCAAGGTTGTCAGGGTGTGCCAATCGCCAACGTCGCTCCAGCCAATATCAACTGGCACAACCGCGACGTTTGGTGCACGCTCCATAATGCCATAATCAACCGTGATATTTTCGACGTTCTCCCAGACGTGGGCCAAAGTATCGTGGTAGCGCGATTTGCCAAACGAGGCTTGAACTTGATTGAGTTGGTTGCGCAATTCGGGCATGTGGCGACCAATCGCATCAAGGAAGGTTTTGGTTTGCCAAACGAAAATCCCAGCGTTCCAGAAATAATTGCCTTTGGCGAGATAGCGCTCAGCAGTATCTTGGTCGGGCTTTTCGGCAAAACGCTGCACCCGATGAATTTTATGATTATGCGCTTCGGTGATCAATTCGCCACATTGAATGTAGCCATAGCCCGTATTCGCAAACGATGGTTTGACCCCCAGCGTCACCAAATAGCCTTCGCGGGCGGCAACTTCGGCGGCTTGCAGCGCTTGACGAAAGGCTTCGTTGCGCAAAATCAAGTGATCAGCACTCAACACTGCCATCACTGCATCAGGAGCTGAGCGGCGCATATGAATTGCCGCCAAGCCAATTGCCGAAGCCGTGCCACGACCACTTGGCTCTAAAATAACGTTATTGCGCGGCACGTCGTTCAACTGCTCACGAATTAATTCTTCGTAATCCGAGCCAGTTACCACGAATACCCGACCTTCTTCCATCAAAGGCCGGACTCGATCAACGGTTTCTTGCAGCATGGTGCGATTGGAAAGCAAGGGTAAAAATTGCTTGGGCTTGGTGCGACGTGAACGCGGCCACAATCGCGAGCCAGTACCCCCAGCAAGCACTAAAATATCCATATGGTTAATCCTCTGTTATTCGTTAATGTGGGAACCAACTCTCTCCAACTCGGTTGCGACGTGGCTGCGCCATTCATTTAGAATATCGCGCAGCGTATCATCAAGGCGATACTGCGGCTCCCAACCGATTTGGCTGCGCAAACGGCTGGCATCGCACGCCACAATTGGCACATCAACTGGACGCAAGCGTTGAGGATCAACTTCGACCGTGATCGTTTGGCCACTGAGTGCAATGAGGCGATCAAGAATTGACTGAATTGAGACACTCTGACCTACGCCAATATTATAAATTTCGCCAGGCTGCGCTCGTTCAAGCAGCAGATGATAGGCCCGGACAACATCACGCACATCGCTAAAATCGCGCTGCGGCGTAAGGTTGCCAACCTGAATCACTGGCGGCTGCAAGCCCGCTTCGATGCGAGCAATTTGGTGAGCAAAGGCTGGCACAACAAAATCAGCCCGTTGGCCAGGCCCAGTATGGTTAAATGGCCGAGCACGAATCACCTTCAGGCCATGGCTATACCACCATTGCCCTGCTAGCAAATCTTGGGCTGCCTTGGAAACAGCATACGGATCCGCTGGGCAAAGCATGGTGTTTTCATCGGCGGGTAAACCTGAACGATGGGCCATGCCATACATCGCATTCGAGCCAACCACCAACACAATTGGATCAAGTTGAGCCGACTTGATCGCTTCAAACAGGTGTAATTGGCCGAGCACATTGATATTAAATGTCCCAGCGGGATCACGAAACGATTGGGGAATCGCTGATTGGGCCGCTAAATGCACCACCACATCGGGAGCTGCATTTGCCACCGCCGTTGCTACCGCCGAACGATCAAGCAGATCAGCCAGCACGGTTGGGAGTTGTGGGTGGGCTTCACGCCCCAAGGCCCATAATTCCCAAGTCGTTGCTTGCTGCAAATAGCGAACAAGATGTTGGCCAACAAAGCCATTAGCGCCAGTAATTAATGCTCGTGTCATAGCCCGCACTATACTGCGAGTTGAGATTGTTGGCAAGAAGCTGTTTAAGCCTATTCGCATCCATGACTTAATCTTCTATACTTAGGCTAGCATTTTGGATATTTGTGCTGGAGATTGTTGAATGTTCGAGCAATTTCACCTTCCGGTTGCAGTTAGCGCCGAATTAGCCGATTTAGTCGCTCGTTTTGGCATGCCCCGTTTGCACCAAGTTGCCTTAGTTTTGCCCGATGGTCAGTATCCAGCTAGCGCCGATGAGCAAGCGCTTGCTGTCCAAGGCCTCTTTGCCCCCTTTGGCAAAGCCGACCGTTATGGCGAGGTTTGTATGGTGGTGCAACGGCCTGATGGCAGCTTGATTAGTGCGCGAAAAGCCTATTATCCGCCCGAAGCCTTTCGCTTATTGACTGGTGGGATCAATTACGATGAGCCAGTCTATGAGGCGTTGTTGCGCGAAACCGCCGAAGAAACCGGGCTTGATGTGCAGGTTGAGCGCTTTTTGGCGGCGGTCAGCTATCGCCCAACCAATAGCCCAACCCCAACGTTTTATACCTTTGCCTTTTTGCTGCGTGAATTGGGTGGCACCTTGGGGGCTGTTGATGAATCGGAGCAAGTTGCGGCCTTTGGCTTTCCTCAGGTGAACGATCTGCCGACGCTCGCCAGCCAACTCGAAAGCCTGAGCGGCAGCGAAGATCACGAAATTGCAGGCAATTGGCAAGATTGGGGTCGGTTTCGAGCAGTACCACATCGGGTTATTTGGAATTATTTTCAAGCCTAAATCATGCAACGAGAGGAGTAAACATTTATGCAATGCCCACGCTGTGCCATGGCCATTCCAGTTTCTACACCTAGTTGCCCATATTGTGGGCAAAAATTGGTCAAATCAAGCCAACGTTTGAACGAACTTCAAGTTATTGGGTTAGTTATGGTTTTTGCAGCTAGCTTAATGTTGGTATCACTTTTCTTACCCTTAATCCAGATCGAACAGACTGGTCAAGCCTTTAAACCCATCGATGGTTTTACTAGCGATCAACTTACCCCTTGGCCAGAGCGTTGGCGCTTTATGAGCTACACATTGGTTGTAATTGGGGGCATAGCTTTGATTAGTGCTATTGGGAGCACGCTGACATTGCGCCAAATCTGGGCAACAGGCGCTACAACCATTGCGGGAACTACTTTGATGTTTGTCAGGGTTTTCTTTCGGTCTGAAATCAAAGGTGCGAGCTATGGCGAAGGTTTTTGGTTCATGGTAATTGGAGGAGTTGGCTTATTAATCAGTGGCTTTTTGTTCCGCTACCTTACTCGACCACAAATCGCCAACTAAGCAAGGAGGAAGCGATGCAATGTCCCCACTGCGCCATGACGATTCCGATGGTGAGTGATAATTGCCCCTATTGCGGCAAATCGCTCAGGCAGCACCAAGCACAAAACAGTATCAGCCTCCAGGCGTTTGGCTCTTCAATGTTTTTAGATGCGATCCTGATGCTGGCTGCACTCGGACTAGGCCTAGCTCAACGAGCCAGTGATGGTCAAAGTTTTCGCATGCTTAGCAGTATCCGCCAACCGAGCACTGAATGGCCAGCTTTGTGGGCAAGCCTCAGTTATGGCTATGCGATCGTGGGCTTGCTGGCATTATTGTTCAGCATCAGTTGCATGATTACCAAAAATCGGCGTTGGGCCATGGGTACGCTGCTGTGTGGCATGGCTGGTCTGGCAATCTTGGCAACCTTTGGGGCTGGCAGCTTATTCAACGATTCCGGGTATAGCCCTGGCTTTGGCCTTTGGATTGGCTTGTTTGGTAGTTTTACTTTGATCACCACAAGTACACTATTTCAATTCTTGACCAGAAAATGAAAGGAAACGCGATGCAATGTCCTCAATGTTCCGCCGCTGTGGCCGATAGCAGCCGTTTTTGTACCTCGTGTGGTGCGACAATCACGCAACCTGCTGCCGTTGATAAAACCATGGCCTTGCCCAACTTACCACCAATGGCTAGTCCAGTTGATAAAACTCAAGCGATCAATCCGGCGCAAGTGCCAGCCGCTCAGCCAAACTATGGCCCGCCAGCGCCAGTTCAGCCGAATTATGGCCCGCCAGCCCAACCCAATGCCTACCCGCAGCAGGGCTATAGCCAACCCCAACAGTATGGCCAAATGCCGCCAGCAAATTATGGCCAAGCGCCGATCGGCTATGCAGTGCCCAACCAAGCGGGCTATGCGGCGATTCCTGCGGCTAATGGCAGTATTCCCGCAATCTTGATGATTGTGAGTGCCTTGGCTATTTTGGTTGGGGCATTTCTGCCGATGATCGACACAAACGCGACTACTGAAAACTTATTTCAAGTGCTGAGTTATGCCAACGAACCCAGTTCGCAAGATATGGATAATTATCAAGCAGTGATTGCCATTCTCTATGGGATTCCGATTTGTGCAGGTTTGGGGATACTCATAGGCATGTTGGCCTATTTTAAACGGCGCAATCTGTGGGGCGTTTTAAATCTGATTGTTGCAATTATTGCCTTTTGCTGTAGTGGCATTATTGTTTTAGGGGCCGCAGTCAGCGATGTTGGTAGTGAAATGGGCAGCGGTTTGTTGGTGATGTTTCTTAGCTCAATTTTCTTATTCGTTACAAGTATTGCCTTTTTGATTCGCAAGAAGCAGCCACGCTAATATGTTGTTATCTGTTGCTATTATTGCTCGTGATGAAGAGCGCCATATCGGGGCCGCGTTGGCCTCAATCGGCGATTTGGCCGCTGAAATTGTGGTCTTGCTCGACCCGCGTACCCGCGACCGCACCGCTGAAATTTGCCTGCAAGCTGGAGCACGCGTGGTCGAAGTGGTTTTTGAGTCGTTTCCGGCGCAGCGTAATCGTGCTTTGGCCGAATGCCAAGGCGATTGGGTTTTGTTTTTAGATGCTGATGAGCGGATAACCCGCAACTTACAGCATGAAATTCGCCAGCTTTTGCAAGGCCAACCTGAATATGCTGGCTACTGGATTCCGCGCTTCAATCGCTATTGGGGGCGAGCTTTGCGCGGCGGTGGTTGGTATCCTGACCATCAGTTGCGTTTATTGCAGCGCAGCAAAGCCCAGTACGAGACCAGCCGTTTAGTCCATGAATTAGTCATTTTAGATGGCCTCAAAGGTCGCTTAACCCAACATCTTGAGCATATTAACATAGAATCGTGGGCCGAATTGCGCGAAAAACAGCAGCGTTATGCGCAAGCCGAGGCTGCCACGCTCTATCGTAATGGCGTGCGCGTCAAGCCCCAAAACTATATTTTGCAGCCATTGCGGGCGATTTGGCGGCGCTATATCACGTGGGGCGGCTATCGCGATGGCTTGTTGGGCATGCTTTTGGCCTTGGTGATGGGCTGGTATGAGTTTAAAATGTATCTGGCTTTGGCCAAACATAGAGCTTAAATCAAAATGGGTTGGGGAAATTGCCCCAGCCCATTCTTGACTTGACATCATTGTTAATGTCTTCGCTCGCTTACTTAACCTTTGGTTTCTTGAGAAAGTTCAAAAAGGAACCAAACTCGATTTTCGGCCTGATCGATCATTGGTTCAAGCTCGCTAGCGGTGGCTACATCATTGGCCTCATCAGCAACATCGTGGGCTTTGCGCAGATTTTTCACCAAGGTTTGATTATCGCCGACCAACTCAGTTAGCATAGTGGCTGGCTCAACAAACTCAGCATTATTATCATCAATTGTTTGCAATTCGCTGATATGGCCAATTGAGCGCAACGATGTGCCGCCAATACGGCGAGCGCGTTCGGCCAAAATATCGGTTGTGGCAAAAATTTGGTTGGCATGCTCATCGAACATCAAATGCAAATCGCGAAAATGGCGACCAGTCAAATGCCAATGAAAATTTTTGTATTTCATGTATAAGGCAAACGAATTGGCCAAGCTGCGGTTGAGTGCCTCAATGACGGGTCCAGTCGCTTTTGTATCCAAGTCAGTTGGGGTTTTTAAGCGTTTATCCATGGCGATTTAGCTCCTTCAAACAACGATTTTCTACCAACAACATTGCAGATGCTGTGCCACAAGATCATGATTATGAATCCGATTCATGACACCTTGCGTTGCAAGGGATTGACAAGCCTTTAATCAATCCCTAGAATAAGCCCATCAATGCTTACACCTTGATTAACGCCTTTTAAGGTTGTTGTGTCTGCAACAACCACGCCGCTGTAAACGTCGATGCAGAGAGAATCTCAACACGTTTTAATTCAGAAAGGGTCCACGTATGCGCCAGTATCTTGACCGCTATGTGAAGCCGCTTTGGCAAACCTACAGTTCACCAGGGCAACCACTACGCCCGACAAATACGCGGGCGCTGCACACCATTTATGGCATTTGGTTGTTTGCATTTGTGCTCAAATTGATGGGTTCGGGCTGGGATGTGGCTTGGCACTTCCGCTTTTTGCGCGATGATCTCGCCCCACCGCATATGATTAACACGGTTGGCACGATTATCGTGATTATGCTGGTGATGTTTCATACCTGGACGGGTTATGGGGTTGATCGGCTGACATTGCGCTTGATGCAGGCGGGGATTTCGATCTTTCTGATTGCAATTCCCTTGGATTTGATCAACCACCGTTTGTTTGGCCTCGACATTACGAGTTGGAGCCCAACTCATGCCTTACTCTATCTTGGTACGGCGGTGATGTTGCTGGGCGTGTTGCGTGGCTGGTTACTGCTCACCCCTGAAAGCTCAATTAAAACAGTTTTTGGGATTGGCTTCTGGGCCTTTTTGCTCGAAGATTTCCTATTTCCCTTGGGTCAACAAGAATATGGGGTAACGGCAATCGAAGCGATGCGAATTGGCAAGCCCTATGCTGATGCGGAATTGTTGCTTGAAGCCGGAGCCAACCCTGAGCGCTTTGCCATTCCTGTACCAACATGGCTCTACCCACTATGGTTGATCACTTCGTTGGTGTTGGTGTTGGTGGCTGCTCGCCTGATTATGCGTGGGCGCTGGACGGCAACCTTGGTTGCAGGCAGTTATCTGATCTATCGGGTTGTCTCGTTCTATATTTTACGTGGCATCGAGTTTCCACCATCGTTTGTACCATTATTTATGATTGGTACAGCTCTAGCCATCGATCTTGGTATAACCTATCGCGTGAATGCCTTGGTTGCCACAGTTGGAACCTTGATTATGTTTTATGCTGGGGCTTTGATCAGTTTCCAAATGACCCTTATGCCAGAAATTCCGCTCAATACAATTCCAATCGCAGCAATTCTTTTGTTTGCGGTTTGGGCGGGTGCACTCTGGATCGAGCGCAGCCCGTATGTGGAGCGCTGGCGCACCCTAGTTTAGTTTTGCTGAATAACACGGAGCAGGATAAACTGCTCCGTGTTGTTATTTAACCGCTTGTTCGAGCCAATCGACCGTGAATTGCGCAACTTCATCTTCACGGGTTAGATAATAATGATCAGCCCATTTGAGTAGATGCCAGCTTTTTGGCTCGGTCGCTTGTTCAAAGGCCGTGCGCGTTTCAATCAAATCGAAAAATTGATCGCGCTCGGCGACGATTGCCAATAATGGTCCATGCTGGCCTTGAGCACTCTCCTGCAAACCAACAGGGTTGGGCGTAACTGCCACGGTTGCGCGAATCGTTGGGTCGCTGGCCATCACCCGTAATACCAATTGTGCGCCAAACGACCAGCCAATTAAGCAGATTTGAGCTTGCGGTGCACGTTGACGCGCTTCGGCCAAGGCTGCCTGCAAATCGAGATCTTCACCTGGGCCGCCACTAAATTCACCTTGGCTTTGGCCAACTCCACGCGAGTTGTAGCGCAAAATCCCCCAACCACGGTCGCGCAACACCTTGAAGGTCGCGAAAATCGCCCGCTGATCCATATTCGACATTGGCGGAAAATGATGGGCCAACACGGCAACCAATTGTGGCGATTGGCTGGGCGCTAGCCATTTGCCCTCAAGTAACGTGCTGCCATCGGCAGAAAGAAAATGAATTGTTGTTTGCATCATCCTACTCAACGATCCAACGAGCTTGGGTGGCATTTTCGATCAACACCCGAGGCTCTGATTTTTCAGCTAAATTAACCGTCCAGATTGCCGAGGGTACGTTTGCCGAACCGACGGTTAAGCGCGTCCAGAGCAATTGTTGGCTATCGGGAGTCCATTGCGGATCAACATTATCGTAGCCGCCGCCAGCCGTAATAGCCCGTGGTTCGCTGCCATCAGCATTAACGACCCAAATTTCGCCGCGAGGTACTTCACGGGTGCGCCGCACAAAGGCGATTTTCGTGCCATCGGGCGACCAAACGGGGGTAAAATCATCAGTATCAGTTTGGCTAGTCAAGGGCGTTTGTTGCTCAGTTGCCAGATCAAATAGGATTAATTCGTTGCGAAACCCTGCTTGCGACTCCCGCAATACACTAATTACTAAACGCTGATCATCGGGCGACCAATCAAAATCGCCGCTAAATGGAATGCGCCGCAACACATCGCTAAAATCAAATAAAACCAATTCGTTGCGTAACGGATCGGTAAAGCCTAGCAAACGTCCAGCATTCGACCAATGTGCGCCAAAGGTAACCACATCGCCGCCTTTAACCACTGGACTAACTTGGGTTCCATCGGGCTGCATCAACCAAAGTTTGGGCGAACCAACTCCGCCAGTGCTAATTGTGCGTCGTTCATAGACAATCACGCCATCAGCAGGCGACCAATTTGGCGTATAGCCAGTCCAATCAGCCGAACCTGTGCTCGTAATCACCTGATTTTGGGTCAGATCAAACATTTCGATGCGGCTTGGTTGGGCTTCGGCTTGAGTGGCATAGGCGACTTTGCGCCCATCGGGGCTAAGGCTATAATCGCTAACTTGTGGCACAAGTAATTGCTGCCCTTGACCATTTGCATCCGACCGCCACAATTCAGCTTGCTGAGCGGGATTGCGCAAAAATAAAATACCACTAACTTGGGCTTGCGCTTGATTTGGCTTATTGTTAGCAACTTGACCTGCACTAGGTTGTTGACCAATCGTGACCAACAAAATCACAATCGCCACCAAGCCTACTGATAAACTGGTTACCGTTCGACGACCTATCTGATCCATGACGACTCCTTGGACATACTTGGCTTGATTATCACCCTATAGCCAGCTTTGAGCAAATGCGCTACGATAGGCAGAATGCCCGATTTAATGAAGGAGGTCGTATGGGCTACAATGATCATGCTGAGGCAGCGGCACAACATCAAGTACCAGTGCGCTGTGCAATTATTACCATTAGCGATACACGAACCAGCGAAACCGATAAAAGTGGGGCGCTGGCCCAGGAATTATTAACTGCCGCAGGCTTTCAAGTGGTCGAATATCGCATTATTCCCGATGAACCAGATCAGGTTGCTGAGTTTGTGCAACAGTGCATTGCACGGAGCGATTGCGACGCTGTTTTAACCAATGGTGGTACTGGGATTGCCCGTCGCGATGCCACGATTGAAGCGATTGCCCCGTTGCTTGATAAAAAATTGCCTGGGTTTGGCGAAATTTTTCGCATGCTTTCCTACAACGAGATTGGCGCAGGAGCCATGCTTTCACGCGCGATCGCGGGCATCGCTGGCCGAACCTTGGTTTTTTGTATGCCTGGCTCGTCGGGAGCGGTGCGTTTGGCCATGCAATCGTTGATTTTGCCTGAATTAAAACACCTCGTTTGGGAAATAGCCCGCCAGTAACGCCATAATACCGAATCAGCCAACCAAGCCCAAGCAAGCCAAGCAGCCAAGGCCAGAACGTTGGCAAGTTTGGTTGGCTGGTCGCTGGCAACCGTTGCGGTAAACCCAAATCGGCAACTTGGCGTACTTGCAATCGCCAAACATCATCATAGCGGCTAATAATTCCTGTGGCATTCAATTGGGTTGATGTTGGCAATTGCGGCAAACTTTGGCCTTGAGCCAAACGTATTTGCAAGGTCTGAGAGCCAAATTCGACCAATAAACTATCGGCATGGCGTTGTTTATAGCGTAATGGCAATTTAACCAACTGTCCAAGATTGGCTTGTTCTAGCTTCTGCGGGCTATGAATGACTAAATTGGCTTGATTTTTAATAATGTTGAGATCAGCGGCATCAGCCACAATCAACTGTGGTTCTTGATGATAGCTGCCAACTTTGGCCTGAATTCGTAGGTGCATGCCTTGGCGTAGTTGAGGCAAGGCGACGTTATTGCTGATAAATACTAAGATTCCAGCGCTAGCATCTTGCAAATAAAACGCCCGTTGCCGAAACAAATTGAGTTCAGCACTGACCACGCCTTCAACCACAACGTGGCTATCGATTGGCGCTTGCTGAGCTTCGCGCAGACTGAAGGTTTTGCTTGGTTTGAGCTGCACCGAATTATTGGCTTGCTGCGGGCTGGGTTGTTCAAAAAGTTGCCATTGTTGATTGCTTGGATGCCGACCCCAACTTTGATCATAAGCCAATTTGGCATAGCTAACCCGATCGATCACCACTCCATTTGGTTGAAGCAAGCGCACCTCTTCGCCAGTATTGGTGAGGCTTAGTTTGCTTTGGCTGGCAAAAATCACCAGATATCCTTGGGCGGCGATGCGCATTCCAGCGGGGAAGCGCCATGATCGCGAGCCAGCATCAGCGGTATCATCCAACTGCCAACCAGTTAAATCGACCTGAACATTATTTGGGTTATATAGTTCAATCCATTCATCGCTGCTATTATTCTCGCCATCAGCGTTCCAATCGATGGCCCGTGGGGCTGGCACAATTTCGTTAATCTGCAGTGATGGATAATTCGCTTGCAATGCGCTGGTTGGCTGAGCAGTCGGTTTTGGCTTGGCAATTTTTGGCTTGGCGCTGGCTTTGGGCGTGCTGGTAGGTTTCGGTGTCGCTGTTGGTTTCGGCGTTTTGGTTGTTGGGATGGCGGTTGGTTGCGGCGCACGATTGGGCTGATTAGGCGTGGCCGGAGCATTATTCTGCCAACTCCCAGCATCGGGAATGCGGCTCCAAGTGCTGTTTGCGAGCGGCTTGGTATAGCTTAATTGATCAACGACCCGACCATCAGCCATCGCTAGTTCAACGTTATCGCCACTATCGTTGAGCAAACTACTCAGCGTGATCGTTAAAAATTGGCCTTGAGTGATACGGGTATTGGCAGCAATTCTGATGCTTGTGCCCGAACTATCGCTGATGCTCCAGCTACTCAAATCAATGGTTTGAGCATTTGTAGAATACAGTTCGAGCCATTCATTGCCAAGCGGCGAGATTTCGTTGATCACAAGGCCTGTGGGAATTGCTGCCAACTCACGATTACGATAATTAGGGCTGATTCTCATGCCGTTGTGCCAACTCAGGCCGCCATCAGGCCAACGCCCCGCCGACAAACCTGGTAAAGCTGAGCTATAACTCCAAACAGTATATTCTTGCAAGCGATAATCGAGTAAGCGCACTATGTCGCCGTTATCATTCAACAAATTGCTGCTGTAGATGGTGTGCCAACTGCGTGGCTCGATCAAGGTGTCGTCGGCGATCCGAATCGGCACACCCCCAGCATTAGCTTGATCATCAAGCCACCAACCACTCAAATCGATCGCATTACTACTAGCGTTATATACTTCGACAAATTCCTCGCCAGCGCTTGGCCATGCTAAGACCTCATTGATCAGGAGTTGATTTGGTTCAAGGCTGGGATTTTGGCGGTTGCTGTTGGCTGGAGTAGATCGCGAGGCTGCTTGCCATGGGCCAATCCCATCGGGCAAACGGCTCCAAGTGCGTTCACTCAGACTGCTGGCGTACTCAAGGCTATCGGTGATAATGCCTTGATTGGTAATCAAATGCACACTATCCAATTCAGCATTCAACAGCGTACCAACTGAAATAACCAAGAATGAATTGGGGCTAATGATCGTTGAATATTGGATGGTTTGGGCTGCCCCGCCACCCTCAAGCTGGTCGTCAATTTTCCAGCCTTGCACATCAAGCGGCTCTGGGCCGAGATTGTAGAGTTCAATCCAATCGGTGCCAGTCAAGGGTTGACTCATCACTTCGTTGATCACAATCCGTGCTTGAGTTGGTGTAATTGGCAGATCAGCCGGATTGCTTTGACCCAAACTTGGTGCTCGATTGGCCGCCCAAGCTCCTGTGCCATCGGGAATTCTGGCCCAAGTACGATTGCTGATGGTGGCGTGATAACTAAAAGCATCGATCAATTGACCAGTTGGATCAAATAAACGCACATCATCAGCACTATTGTTGTAAACATTGGTCATTGAAATGACCAGCCAACTTGTGGGCTGAATAATTGCTTCAAGCAGGATTGGGTTGGCTCCAGCAGCGGCATCATCAAGCTGCCAACCATGCAAATCGATCGCTTGATCGCCAGCATTGTATAGCTCGACCCATTCTTTGCCACTGCTTGGCGCTGCCATTAATTCGTTGATCCGAATGAGCGATGGATTCGGTGTGGCCGTTGGGGTCTGGCTTGGTACTGGAATTGAGGTTGGCAACCTTGTTGGGCTAGGTTGGGGTGAGGGCGGGTTGGTTGGTTGAACTATAACTGTGCTTGTGCTGGGAGGAACTGTTGTAGCCGTGTTGGTAGGGATTGTGGTTGGCGTGGTTTGGCTATTTGCACTGCCTGGAGTTGGCGTAGTTGCTGCTTGCCATGAGCCAGCACCGTCGGGCATGCGGCTCCACGATAGGCCTGCACTAGCACTGGTGTAGCTGTAGTGGTCGATAACCTGACCCGTAGGATTGAGCAAACGCACCTGATCGCCGCTATTATTCAACACATTGCTCAGCGAAACAACCAGCCAAGCGTTTGGTTCAAGCAGGGTGGGCGTTGGCAAGATTTTAGGGCTGCTGCCACCTTCGATATCATCAACCGCCCAACCACTTAAATCGATGGTGCTTTGGGTTGGATTGTACAACTCGACAAATTCGCTGCCGCTGATCGGAATCGCCAAAAACTCGTTGAGCACCACCTGAGTTGGGCTGATTTGGGCCAGTATTGGTTGTGGCCAGAGCCAACCAATCATCATCAATAGCCAAACAAATCGCTGCATAGCCGCCTCGCAATTGGAGCACCAAAAGCCAAGATTGCCCTACTTAGATACACAAGCCAGCGTTTTCTGGCATGCTCAAGCAAGCAATTTCGGCCCAAGTTTTGCAATGACTGATGGCTTATAAATCTACGACCTTCGCCCGATTTGCAAAAAAGTAGCAGCTATGCTATACTATCAAAGTCAACGGAAGCGTTGAAGATAACTCGGTGATGGCGGATCGTCTAAAGGTAGGACAACAGTTTTTGGCACTGTTTATCTAGGTTCGAATCCTGGTCCGCCAGCCAACAAAACTCAGCAATTTTGCTGAGTTTTTTGTTTAACTTTGATATTTTGGCCTAACAAAAAAGGCTGGCAACACGCCAGCCTTTGAATCTTCTACCTAGCCTAACTACATTGGTGGCTTGATACCACTTGAAGCCACACTAACCGGATGTTCCTCTTTGACGTTGACTCGATCGATCCCCGTCATCATTAAACCTAAGAGGGCTAGCACCAAACAGCCAATCGTGCCAAACAGCGCTTGATCGCTATGTTTATCGCCAACCATGGCCATAACGCCGCCAGTTAACGCCGGCCCAACAAAACTGCCAAGCCCATAACAAACCGTAAACATACCGCTTGCCCCACCTAATTTGGCTGGTGGAACGCGTGCCGCCAATACCGCTAAACCAATTGGGTAGAGCGTTCCAGCGAAGGCTCCCAGCAACATCCCGAGAAACAGGGTTAGCAAAAATGGTGGGTGCAGGGTCGAGAACAAAGCTGCCGCCGAAAGGAGCGATAACGATCCAATCAGCAATGGCCGATAGCCATAGCGATCAAGCATTCGCCCAATTGGCACCTGAGCCACAATGTTGGCAATGACGGTTACCGAAATTAGCGTGCCAAGCTCCCAGTTGCTGTAGTTGAGGGTTGGCAGCAATGAAACTAACGACAACGTGCCATAGCCATAGAGGAAGGCAATTGCCAGAGGCAAAATTAATGGACGAGTGATTTTAAAGCTCACCCCGCCACTTTCATGCTCAGTATGCGCCACATGTGGCTCTGGCACAACGAGCACCACAATCACGGTTGCCACGATTGCCGCAGCGACGGCTACTAAAAATGGATGGACAGGATTTTTGGTCCATTCATAAACTGCTGTGCCAATAATTGGGCCAGCTGCCGTACCACTGGCCAGCGACATTCCATAAACTGCCGTATTATGCCCCCGCTGCGCAGGCGAACTAACCCGACTGACATAGGTTTCAGCGGCAGTCCAAACGCACGACCAGCCAATCCCCTCGAAAATCCGCCACATAAAAAAGAGCGGGATATTATTTGTCCATGGCATTGCCAGCATGGCAACGGTGTAGGAAATTAAACCAACGATCAAAAAGAGTCGAATGCCAAATTTATCGATTGTGCGGCCAATCGGCATGCCCGTTAGCACAAGGCTGGCGAACATCACACTAGTGCTTAAGCCCACGATAAATTCATCAGCGCCATTTTGTTCAAGCAAATGCGGAATCAACGGGTTGATGATCCCAATTCCAAGGGCAGTAACCGCAACGCAGAGATAAATTGGCCACATTGGATGACGCACATGCGTCGAAGGAACCTGCTGCATAATACTCCTCACGCTATTGCCCGCAACCCAGTTGGCCAGGTTTGGGTAATTACGGAGATTTCTTCATCAACAATCGTTTGGATGCCTTGGATATTTGGGTGAATATTGGTAAACCAACGCACATCATGGCCATGAATATGATCAAGTGCTGGCCCCAATACCGGAAAATCCTCATCGACTGAGCCAAAGCCCCGCGCCCGTAAATCCCAGTTACCTTGTTGGGTTTCGCGTTTCATGCGCTCGAAAATATCGACTAGTGCATAGCCACGCTGCTGGGCAAGTTTGGCGATCATCCGATAGACTGGCTCAAGCTTAGAGTTACGATCAAAGGCATAATGGGCTGGGTAATCGACGTAAATCCCAGTTTCCAAGATGATTTTGGCTTGGGGATAATCACGCTCGAACAAATCGCAAAGCTCGATTAATTTGGCTTCAAATGGCCCAATCCCATAGCGTTTCCGATCATTCACGCCATACCGCACAATAATCAGATCGATTTCGGGATAGCGAGCCATCGTGCGATCGTAGCGTTTGAGAAAATCCTCAGTTGCTTCACCATCTAAGCCTTCGTTATGGACAAGCGTTTCGTCGGCAAAGACGCTACGCAAACGGGTTTGCAGCAAGGCATCGCCACGCTGATGCGGCAATGCATACGAACAAGCAACCGTACAATCACCAACTTGCAAAACCAACGGGCCAGCCATCCAGAACCTCCGCCGAAACGTTGATATTTGCGGCATCCACAGCAAACATCACATACGGCAGTATAGCGGTCTCGTCTACTTTTGACAACTTTTAGCATGACATAAAACGAGTTTTTGAGTTACCAGCGTTCGCTTGAACGCCTAAACTCATCAAACGCTCATTTCTGCCAACAATCAAAAAAGCGTCCTGTCGTATGACGACAGAACGCTTGAAGTTTGTTTTAGCTTAATCGGTTTTTAGATGCGACGGCGACGAGGTGCCCGCATAAACGAAATGACCAAAGCAAATAAGGTTGCGCCAATAATTGACCAGATAATTGGGAAGGGCTTGCCTTCGATATCGAGGGTCAAAAGTTCGGGTAAACCTAAGTTGGCAGCCAGCCATGAGCCGAGCAATGCGCCGATAAAGCCGACCCCGATTGAGGCCAACAAACCACCCATGCTATAGCCAGCAATCGCTTGACCAGCTGCACCACAAACTGCGGCAATCAACAACATCAACAATAAGCCGATAACTGAGAATTCCATTGCATTTCCTCCTAGATTTGATATTCATAAGCGTGTCTGTCATCTGCTGTTCTGTAAAAGCAAAAGCTGTGCCATGAGTAAAGGATGAAGGATGAATTATGAAGGATGAAGGTGCTAGGATTAATGCGATGCCACAATGTGAAGGGATTAAATGTTTGGGAATCTGAAGCTAATCCGGCAAGTTTGTGGCAAAAACAGCTGAGCATTCTTTGGATTTATAACTTGGTTTTAGCGCTTCGTGTTCTTCGTGTTCTTCGTGGATCATTTTGCAGATACCCCCAAGGATTAACCATCTTCTCACCAAAACAGGACAATTAGCAGCGATTTTTTGCCCAAGCCTTTGTTACAATAGATAGCACGATTATTGTCAAGATAGATAAAGGGTTGCCCATGGCTTCATCAAGCAGTTTTATCATCGTTCTTTTAGTGGTGGCAGTGATTGGCTGGTTGGCTACCGTCCATTGGATTCGGACGCACGAGCGTATTTCAGCCCGCTTGAAACGACTTTTGGTGCTCCCTGCTTGGTTTCCATGGATGGGCGCGGCGCTCGGTGTGCCTGTGATGCGCGGTGATATGCCACTTGGCGATTTGGGCAAGGCCATCGCTAGTTTTGTGGTTGGCTTAGGCGTTTTTTTGCTGACTCGCCGCGAAGCCTAAATATTTCCTCGGTTACCTCAATCAAATAACCAGCTTTTTCGTAAAATAGTCATTTCTGGATTGAACCCATGGCTGAAGCAATTTAACCATGGGTTTGCTCATGCCTAGCCCCCTGAATAGGAATAATGGGCGGTTATTCATTCTATAGTTGTATGCAAAAATTAGCATATCGTGATATGATAAACCCATTACTGCTTAGACAGGAAGCCGACAGATGCTTGAAAAACGAACTTTAGCTCAAACTTTGCATATTCCACGGCAATGGCCGTATATGTTTCGAGCGCTGAACCACCGCAATTTTCGCTTATTTTGGTTTGGCCAACTTATTTCGCTGATTGGCTCATGGATGCAATCGCTAGCATTGCAATGGCTAGTCTATCAACTAACCAGTTCGGCCTTTGCCATGGGCACGGTTGCTGCATTAACCTCATTGCCAGTGCTCTTGCTCTCGCCATTTATGGGCGTGGTGGTTGATCGCTATTCCAAGCGCTGGGTGGTGTTTTGGGCGCAAATGGGCGCAATGATTTCATCGTTGATCTTGGCAATTTTAACGTTTAGCGATAGCGTGCAATATTGGCATGTGTTGGCTTTAGCGCTGGTCAATGGGGTAGTTAATGCCGTCGATATGCCTGCGCGTCAAGCATTCACCTCAGAAATGATTGGCAATCGTGATGATCTGATGAATGCGATTGGCCTGAATGCCTCGATTTTCAATGGTGCACGGGCGATTGGGCCAGCCGTTGCCGCAATGTTGGTGAGCGCAGTAGGCTTGGCTTGGGCCTTTCTGCTGAATGGCTTGAGTTTTATCGCTGTGCTCATTGGTTTGATGATGATGACAGGTTTGATTGCGCCAGCACCTCGCAAAAGCAACAGCTCATCAGTCAGCGATTTTATGGATGGCGCACGCTATTCGTTACAAACGCCCTTAATTCGAATCATTTTGGTGTTGGTGCTTGTGCCAAGTATTTTGGGTTTTGGCTATACCTCGCTGCTGCCGATTTTTGCCGACCAAATTTTGGTTACGCCGCTCATCCCTGAAGGTTCAACCCGTTTGGGCGCGATGATGGTGGCAAACGGCATCGGTGCGTTGCTGGCGGCGCTGCGGGTTGCTCGCACGAATGCCCAAACTGATCGGCGCAAATTATTGCTGAATGGGGCGCTTGGTTTTGGCCTAGGTATCTGTTTGCTAGCCTTTAACCGCTCGTTTTGGTTGGCGCTGCCAATTATGACTTTTACAGGCTTTTCGATGGTTAGCTTTTTGGCTACCGCCAACACGATTTTGCAAACCACGGCGATCGATCGGCTGCGTGGGCGCGTGATGGGCTTTTATGTGATGACCTTGGTGGGCTTGGGCTTGGTTGGTAGTTTGCAGGCTGGCTTTGTGGCTGAACATTGGGGCACGCCAATCGCAACTGGAATTGGTGGCTTGGCCTGTGTGATTTCAGCCTTACTCGGTTTGCGTTCCAAAGCCTTGTTGACCTTAGTTCCGCAGCAAGAACAAGCCTAAATAGGAGGTGCGCAATGGTGCGTACAACAACGCCGTGATCGTTTTTAGGCGATCACGGCGCTCTTATTTTAGCGACACACAAATAAACCGACTGATTTTTGGATTGGAAATAGGCCTTGATTGGCCGCCAATTGGTCGCTGACCAACTCGCGACAAACTGCCAAATGCTCCTCACTCAAGCGTTGGGTCGAACGCACATACTCGACGATTGGCTCAACTTCAGTTACAGCTAAATTATTCTCGAATTTGATCATTTCAACCTGCTCAAATTGACTTTGGAGCAAAGCAACACCATTTTCGAGTGTAAAACTCAGGCTAAACGGCGTAACATCGGCGCTAGGATCGACTGCTTGAATCAGTTCTTTGATTTCGTGCATATGCTGATTGCCATTGGTCGCGGCGAAAAACAGGCCATTTGGTTTGAGTACCCGCCGAATTTCGGCCAAGGCTAGAGGTTGGTCGGCAACGTGGTAGAGCATATGATTGGCAATCACCACATCAAATGAGGCATCCGTAAATGGCAAATAATGGGCATCGACCTGGCTAAAATTCAATTGAGCTAGATCGGCAAGTTGATTTTTGGCGGTTTGTACCATGCCCAGCGAATGGTCGCTATAGCTAATCTGCAATTGGCCTAAATCGTGGCGATGCTCGTGCCACAAACGCCCAGTGCCGCCGCCAAGCTCCAAAACTCGGCCTTGGCTGGGCAATTGCATGACATCCCACAGCCACTCGACCCAATCTTGGGGATTGGTGCTAAATCGCTCGTGAATCGCGATGCGGGCTTGCAGATTATTGCTGGTGCCATATTGTTGGGCTAATTGCTGGCGCATGGTCATAATCACGTGCTCCCATATTTACATCCTAGCCTTGGAAAATATGTTGATTGTGGTAGCGCAAAAAGGCTGGATCAGGCTGAAATCGTGCAGGCAGTTCAATTTGCCGTCGATCGTAGGCCAATAATAGATCGTTTGTAGCTGAGTTAGCTGAGGATTTGATGAGGGTTGAGGCAACCTGAATTTGATAATCAGGCGTAATCGTGACCAAACCGCGATCAAAAGCCCGATCATGCAAGGCGTTCAAACATAGCCCATTATGCGGATTGACTCGTTGTTCGGCGGCATGTGCCCAAGGGACGATGTGGCTGGCATTCAACAAACTAGGAATATTTAAGCCAGTAATGCAGCAACGCTGATCATAGGCTGCAAGGACTATGTTACGAAAAAAGTGTTGATTAACGCGCACTCGACGCAGTTGTTCACGCTCTAAACCCTCAACAATCGGCAGTTCAAGCAAACTTGTTTCAAGCTCTGTTGTTGCTGCTGGCTGTAATTTTGCCAACAATTGTTCACTTTCAAACGCTAAAGCTTCCCAATTGTTATAAAATTCATTCCAGACAATACCATCTGCTTGACCAATATTGCTGGAGCCAGCAATCCCACGCTGTTGCTCTGAAGGATCAAGGCTAGCAAAATTGCCTAATTTACGGGCAACTGCCCCTGGAGTACGCCCAATTAGTTGTGCTAGTGCAATGACTTGGGGATTTCGGGCATGCATCTTACCAAAAGGGATCTGATAATAAAGATTGAGGACTGGGATTAATTCATCACGTTGCCAAAGATTTCGAGCCATCGCTACTCTCCCCAACAAAAGACCAGCCGCAAATCGCGGCATTTACGGCTGGTTGCTGGCCTAAACCTGCTCGCTGCCAGTAGCAAGGTAATAGAACAAAGCCATGCGCATGGCTACGCCGTTGGTAATTTGGGTTTCAATCACTGAATGCGGGCCAGTCGCCACGTCGGGCATAATCTCCACGCCTTCGTTCATCGGGCCTGGGTGCATCACAATCACGTTGGAGTTGGCGCTGGCGACGCGGGTCGCATTTAGGCCAAAGCGGCGGCTATACTCGCGCAATGATGGCAACAAACCACCTTCCATACGTTCGTGTTGCAAACGCAAAGCCATCAGCACATCAGCGCCCTCAGCAGCTTGATCGAGGCTGTGCGAAATTTCAACATTGGGCCATGTGCTTTGCCAATATTTGGCTGGGCCGATCAAGGTTGGTGGGCCACAAACTACTACTTTTGCGCCCATCGTCGTCAGTGCCCACAAATTGGAGCGAGCCACGCGGCTATGCAAAATATCACCAACAATCACCACTTTTTTGTCGGCCAACTCACCTAGCCGTTCGTGCATCGTGAATAGATCAAGCAGGGCTTGCGATGGATGGGCATGCCGACCATCGCCACCATTAATCACCGAGCCACGGAAATGCTGAGCCACCAGATAGGGCGAGCCACTTTGGCCATGGCGCATCACAATATAATCGGCTCCCAAGGCTTGTACCGTGCGCACCGTATCAACCAGTGATTCGCCTTTTTTGACGCTGGTATCTTTGGCTCCAAGGCTGAGCACGTTGGCCGAGAGCGCTTTGGCCGCTAGTTCAAATGATGAACGAGTGCGGGTACTATCTTCCCAAAACATATTGACCACAATTTTGCCGCGCAACGTTGGCACTTGCTTAACCGGACGCTCCAGCACATCCTTCATCTGGGTGGCGATGGTCAAAAGTGTGCGTAACTCATCAGCACTCCAATCATCAAGATCAAGCACATGCCGACGGCGCGGGGTAGTGGTTGGCGAACTCATAAAAATTCTCCATCTATAGCAAGTAGCAACTAATAAACAAAAGCGCTTAGGTTGTGGCCTAAGCGCCTTGACGGTTTAGCGACGGGCTGGCAAGGTTGCTCGCCAACGTAACGCCGCTTCAATAAAGAGATCAAGCTCGCCAGCAAGGGCAGCTTTGGGATTCGTATGGACGATTTCGGTGCGCGGGTCTTTGATCGTTGAGCGCTTGCCTAAGTGATAGCTGCGCACCACCGAACCCCAAGCATCGTCGCTGGGTTGAATAAAATCATCAAGTTGTTTCATCGCCAAGCGTCCCAACAAGATGCTCAGCAACATTTCGCGCACTGCCCGTTCGCTGCCGGCACATGCAAAGGCGGCTGCACCACTATAGCGATGAATTGCGCGTCCGGTTACCCGCAACTTGCGTAAGAAATAGCCATCGGCGCGGGTATTCATAACGGCCATTTCAATTTCGCTGCTGGCCGGGGCGGGCGTATCTTCGGTTGGCACAGGCAATACCGTTATCTGCACTTGGGTCACGGTTTTGAGCCGTGGCTCGCCGCCAGTTTCTGAGATGCGATGCGTGCCTGCTTCGCTGCGCAATAAACCGAACGCGCCCGAGCCGCTAATTTGTAACGTCACGCGAATCAGATTATCTTCGGCGGGCGTTTCGTCGATTACTTTGGCCTCAAAGCGTTTGCCCAGCGACCATTCCAAGTAGGCGTTGGCCAAGTTGCGAACCCAGCGCAAGCCCGCTTGGTCGCTCTCCAAAATGATATAGGTATCGTGCCAATCTTCGGGGTTGCTGAACAGCATTTCAAGTTCGGCAAAGCGTAAATCGCGCTCAAGCCGCTTGGCCATGCGCATCAGTTCGGGGAACAAACGTCGCTCGTTGCGATCACGTATCCGTTGCAATAGTTGGTCGGCATCATCATATAAACGCCGCAGATCATCGCAGCGGCCAACACGACGGGCTACATTGCTCAATTCTGTCAGCAAAAACTGCGCTTGTTCATGATCATCCCAAAAGCTGGGGCTAGACATTTCGTCCATCAACTCGGTTTGGCGTTCGCGGGCCTCAACCACATTCAATTGCTTGATCAGATGATTGAGCCGATTATGCAGTTGCTCAATAAACTGGGCTGCTTCTTCGATTGTTTGCGGCAATTGCAGCGCTTGTTCCTCAGGCGATGGCAGCAGCGGCTCATCATCATCATTTGCCACCCACGAAGCCTTGATTTGCTCGCGTGCCACGTACAAACGTAACAAGCCATTGGTTTGCTCAGGCCGTGTCAGCAAAGCCGAAGCCAAAGGATAGGTGACCATCTTTTCGATTTGGCGCTTGAGATAGCGTGCGCCATAACGGATGCTATAGCCATGTTTGAGCAAAATATCGAGCACAGCATCGTCGAGCTCAACCTGCACGTTGCGCCGCACCAAGCCTTCGCGTTCGAATAATTTGCGCATTTCGCGGGCGGCAATTTTGCGCATATCGCTTTGCGAAAGTGGCTTGAAGAAAATCACTCCATCAAGCCGATTAATAAATTCAGGCGAGAAAAATTCTTCAGTTTCGCGTAACACGCGCCGTTCAACCGCTTCGATACCTTCGCGGGCGGCAAAGCCCCAAGTTTCGCCTTGCACAATCGTCGCGCCAAAATTGCTGGTCATAATGATGATCGTATTGCGCAGGTTAATTTCCTCGCCCATCGCATTGACCAAAATACCTTCATCAAACAATTGCAAAAAGCGATTGAAAATTGAGCGATGAGCTTTTTCAAATTCATCAAGCAGCAGCACCGCAAAGGGCAAATTGATCAGCGCCATGGTCAGCTTGCCACGGCGTTCAGCATCGCTATCGCCCCAAGTACGGCCAAATAATTGGGCAAAATCGTATTCGCCGCTGTAATCGGCCATGTTGAAGCGCACAAAGCGTTCTTCGCTACCAAACAAGGTTGAGGCTAAGGTTTTGGCTAGCTCGGTTTTGCCTACGCCCGTTGGCCCAAGGAAAAAGTAGACACCCATTGGCCGCGCCGGATCGTGCAAACGGGCTTTGAGCAAGGCCAACTTTTGGACCATGGCAATCACTGAGGGATCTTGGCCAAGTACTCGTTCACTGAATGAACGGCGCAAGGCAATTTCATCAAAGCGCTCATTTTCATCAAGCAATAATTTGGTTAGGCCAGTGCGATTGCCAAAACATTCAACCACATGGCGCGGCAACACTTCGGGCTCGTGCTGGCGTTCAGCCAAGAGCAGCGAATCTTCCAGCAATTCAATCGCCTTGCCAGGAAAAGCTTGGTTCAGAATAAAGCGGCCTGCAATATCAATCGCTGTCGCTTGGCTGGTAGCCTCAATATTGGCGCGTTGGCGATGACGTTCAGCCACATGCTGGACAATTTCAGCAACCTGCTCAGGCTTGGGAATCGCCAATTGAATCGAGGTAAACAAATCGGCGAACGATTCACGATCAGCAGCGATGGCCTGCCACCGATCTGGGCGGGCTTCGGCGATAATTTTCAATTTGCCATTGTGTAAATTTGACTCAAGCGCGGCGGCCAAATCATCATCATCATCATCACCACGTTTGACCCCCGCCCCAACTGCGGCATGGATATCGCGAATAAATAACAATACCGCGCCATGTTCAGCCAATTTGCCAAATAAGGTTGAGAGATTGGCTCGCCAGCCCTCGCCAAATTGCAAGCCAGCCAATAACGAGGCTGGAGTCATCTCATACATCGGCAAATCGCGCAGTTTTTCGGGCATGTCTTGGGGTGTTTTAACCAAACGCCGCACCAATTCATGCACCAAGGCTGTTTTGCCCGAACGCGCCTTGCCCAAAATAATTGGATTCACATGATCCATCGAGGTGAGCAATTGCTGGACTGCCAGCAAATCCTCATCGCGCAAAAAGGCTGGACGCAACTCATCACGTTCAGCGCGAGCGCGAAGGTCAATCGTACAGCGGCTCAACAAATTGGCTAGTTCTTCATCTTCAACCATAATTCTCTGCTCACCTAACAATGGTGCAAGTTCATCAAGGGTCGCCAACAACGCAGCAGTTTCTTCGCGGCCATCAAGTTGCAATGGTGCCACCGCTGCTCGTTTGCGCCGTGACCCAACCTGCTCCAAAAAGCGTGATGTCCGTCGCCGTCGTCGTGCTTGCCCGCTTCGCCCCATCAGTCCTCCTGCACAATTACAACACTATCTTGGGCTGAATCAATTTCACTGAGTTGTACATCAACTCGCTCATTTTTGGCGGTTGGAATATTTTTGCCGACAAAATCGGCGCGAATTGGCAACTCGCGGTGGCCGCGATCGACCAGTACGGCCAATTGGATGGCACTTGGGCGACCCCAATCGCTCAACTCATTCAATGCTGCACGAATGGTGCGGCCAGTGTAGAGCACATCATCGACCAACACTACCACCCGTTTGCCTAATTCGGGCAAAATTGTGCGACCCAAAATTGGGGCTGGCCCACGCGAATGTAAATCGTCGCGATAGAGGCCGATATCAAGCTCGCCAACTGGCACCTGCACATGTTCGGTTTCGGCGATCATCGCAGCTAAGCGGCGAGCCAACGGCACACCTCGTCGGTGAATCCCCACCAGCGAAACCAAACTCGCTCCAGCGTTGCGCTCAACGATCTCATGGGCGATACGTTTGAGGGCGCGGCGAATTTCCTCGTCATTCATCAACTGTTTGGGTGTCATGGGATCTTGCTCCTGCCAGCAATAGCGTATTGTCTATTGTAGCCCCGATTGGCTGGCGGCGCTACCACACAGCGACCTAGGGCTAATGAATGATTTAGCCGCCCAAGCGAACCCGTACCAAGCCTTTAATGTCTTGCCAAGCGGTTTTAACAATTTTGACCGTTGTGCCCAAGTCTTCGATCCATTCAACGGGTACTTCAAAAATGCGATAGCCGCGTCGTTCAGCTTTGAGCAACAATTCAGTATCAAAAAACCATTCGTTATCGCGCACCATTGGGATGAGTTCTTGGGCTGCTTGACGGGTAATTGCTTTGAAGCCACATTGAGCATCGCGAAAACGATGCCAAAACAGTACTCGAATCAATAAATTGTAGGCGCGTGAAATCATTTCGCGCTTCCATTGGCGGGTAACAATCGCCCCGTGCATCAAGCGTGAGCCAGTGCCAAGGCTATAATCGCTGTGAATTAGGGCAGCGAGTAAGGGTGGCAAGGCACGAAGATTGGTCGAAAGATCAACATCCATATAACATAGGATATCGGCTGAACTTTTGAGCCAAGCAGTGCGTAATGCCCGCCCGCGCCCACGTTGCTCCAAGCGCTCGAAGTCGACCTCGCCCGGAAAACGGCTGCGCAAATCTTGGCAAATTTGGGGCGTGCGGTCGGTTGAGCCATTATCGGCGACAACGATGCGCCAACGATAAGGGCACGAGGCCTGCAAAAAATCGCGAAGGGCTAAGACGCTTTGCTCTAGCTGCTGCTCTTCATTCAATACCGGAATTACGATATCAACAGAGTAGTCGGTGTGTGCCATACAACCTCGGAGAAACAACAAACCCTAAGCCGACGATCCGACCTAGGGCATGAGCGAAAATGGGCAAAAAATTGCTATTGAGCTACACGCCTTCGCAGCCTCGCCGGACCGCATTTAAAGGACTGCTCGATTATAGTTGGCAGCTTGGGTAGTGTCAATCCTAGAAAGGATGAAGGCAAAAATCAAAAGGCAAAATATTGGGTAACCCACGAAGAGCGCAAAGAACCACAAAATCAAACTTTGTGCTCTTTGTGTGCTTCGTGGATCAAAACTTTGTGCTAGGCTCAATCCAACACAATGCCGCGACACTCGCCAAGCCCAATTTTTAGGCCAGCGGTAGCACCGCACCAGCCACGAATAATCACTTCATCGCCAGCTTGCAAGAAGCACCGTTGCTCGCCATTGCTGAGTTGAATTGGCTCTTGGCCACGCCATGTTAGCTCCATCAAACAGCCGCGTGAGTTTTTGCTTGGGCCTGAAATCGTGCCACTGCCCAATAAATCGCCAGGCTGAAGGTTACAGCCGTTGCTAGTGTGGTGGGTCAGCATTTGGGCGAATGTCCAGTACATATCGCTAAAATTGCCAAGGCTGATGACTTCGGCGGCTTGGCTTGCTGCACGCATACTGGCAGTTTGTAAACTAACTTCAAGGGTTAAATCAAGGCCACCAGCGCTGCGATTGGCTGGGCTATCCAAGTAGGCGAGTGGCGCAGGATCATCGGCAGGGCGCTCGAAGGCGGGGCAGCGGTAGGGTGCAAGCGCTTCGAGGGTAACGACCCATGGCGAGATGCTGCTGATGAAATTCTTGGCCAAAAACGGCCCGAGTGGCTGGTATTCCCAGGCTTGAATATCGCGTGCTGACCAATCGTTGAGCAAGCAAACCCCAAATACATGATGTTCGGCCTGCTCAATGCTGACTGGCTGGCCTAACTCGTTGCCTTGGCCGACCCAAAAACCTAACTCTAGCTCGTAATCAAGCAGGCGACATGGCCCAAATGTTGGTACTTCGGCCTCGGGAGCTTTGGTTTGGCCATGCGGGCGTTTGATGCTTGCACCGCTGACCCGAATCGAAGAAGCTCGCCCGTGGTAGCCGATTGGCACATATTTATAATTGGGCAAAAGTGGACTGTCGGGGCGGAACATTGAGCCAATATTGGTCGCATGAAAAATCGAGGCATAAAAATCGGTGTAGTCGCCAATTGCAGCGGGCAATGCCATTTCGGCCTCGGCTTGGGCCAGCAATAGTGAGGTTAATTCAGCCTGTAAGCTTGAACCTTCGCGCAACATTCGGCTGAGTTGCAAACGAATAGTGCTCCAAACCGCAGGCGTTAAGCTCATTAATTGATTTAAATTTTCAGCCCGACATGCTGCCAAACTGGCTTGATCAAGCTCGCTCAGATACTCGGCAGCTTGGCTTAAATCGAGAATTTCAGCGCCGATGGCTACGCCGATGCGCCATTGCTCTTGGCTAGCTTGGCGGCGAAACACGCCAAATGGCAAATTTTGAATCGGAAAATCGGCTCCAGCGATGTTGGCGCTGGATACCCAACTGCGCAAAGCTGGATCATGGGTTTCGTTTAACATTTAATTGGTTGCTCCATAGGCCAAGGCTGGCTGCTCGATAAAGCTGGCAAATTCGTTGATCGGCTCCTCGAATGAACAGGAACCAAAGGCGATCAATCCGTTCTGGCGCACAGCCTGCAAGTCATCATGCTCAAAATGCCAGTTACGCCAGCTGAGTCTGTGCTCAGTTAACTTAATTGCCGCTGGATCATGCTCAAGCAAGGCGGCTAGCACGTCGTGATGAGCAGCATTTTCTTGCAACAAGGCACTGGCTAAAATCAGATTCAGGTAGCCATACATCCAGCCCTTAGCACTATCCGTTGCATAGGTCAGGCGATATTGGCCGCGTAAGGGGTGGTGTAAACCAGCAGTCGCTTTATAGGCGACCCCATTGCTGATGCAGGTATGCAAAAAGCGCACAATTTGCTCTGGCTCAGGAAAAGCTTCGGCGATAATCCCACCAGTGCGAAGTTTGGCGCGAAGCCCAGTGCTGCGCAGAGCTGCAATTAAATGGCTTGGGTCGTGATCATGAGGAATTTCAACGAATACCATAGTTTGTTCAGGCCTAGCCGCATGAATCGCGGCGATTTGTTCGAGGCTCTCAGCCTTAATCTCAGCTGTATCAATCACGAACCAACCCTGATAACGCTGATTAAGCGCGGGGATTTCAGCAAGTTGAGCAGGATCAGTGGCTAAGAGGCTGATTGTCCAAGGTTGGCTTGGTTGGCTGCCAAGGCTGGTTTGCCATTCGGCAATCCGGCTGTAGGGCAAAATAAAACGGGCTAAATAGCCGTGTTGATTGCTAGTACGATAGTTGGCATACTGGCTGGTTGCTTGATCCATGGCCAGGGCGGCTGGTGGAAAAAGCCCGGCATAATCAATCAAGCCAGCGAGCAATGGTTCCCAAATCGGTGACATATCCAAAATCCTCCACGTCATTGTGGGACATACGATAGCCGATGATACTGCAAGTGTACGTGAAGTGAGCACTTGGGGCAAATAGTTGAGATTAATTCCATCGCAAAACCGAGCGTCAGTCTAAATCCAGAGACTGATGTCAAATCACTTAAGTTATGGTCAAATAAAGCTAGCAACGGAATTCAAGCAGCGCTTAATCTCAAGGCCCAAAGGAGCCAACCACGCCATGGATGAACGTCGATTAATTCGGGTTAGTAAATATCTGAGCAAACATCTACGCCATCAACCAGAGCGCTTGGGATTAACGCTTGAATTGGGTGGTTGGGTTGGGGTTGAGCAACTTTTGGCGGCCTGTGCGGCCAATAATTTTGCAATTAGCCAAGCCGAGCTGCGGGAAGTTGTTGAACAGAACAACAAACAACGCTTTGGCTTCGACCCAACTGGCCAAAAAATTCGCGCCCATCAAGGCCATAGTGTGGCGGTCGATTTAGGTCTCGTGGCCCAGCAACCGCCAACAATCCTGTATCACGGTACAGCCAAACACAACCTAGCAACAATTTTGAGTGATGGGCTGCGGCCTATGCAACGCCAGCATGTCCACCTCTCGCGTGATCGGGCGACAGCGCTGCAAGTCGGCGCACGTCACGGCCAAGCAGCGATTTTAATCGTCCAAGCTGACGAATTATTTCAGGCTGGGCAAGCCTTTTTTTGCAGCGACAACGGCGTTTGGCTGACTACCGCCATCGCTCCTGCCTATCTGGCGCTTGAAAGCTAAGGCGCTTGGGTTGTTCTGAGGCGGCAGATCGGGCTATGCTATAATACGCCCATCGCGCTTTGGCCACCCATGATCCAGCAACATCCACGGATTTTCCGCGATGTTTTGGCTCTGCGTGGGTAGATGAGGAACTTGCTCATGCCATTTGTAGACATTCTGTTGCTGCTTTTCGTTGTGATTGGGCTATTCTATGGCTTTTTTCAAGGCATGTTAAAAGTTGGTGTTGCCATTTTCGTTTTTTACCTAACGATTGTGCTTTCATCACTGTATTATCGGCCATTAGCCTTGATGATCAGCAAAAATTCGACAACGCCATTCCAAGTTTTGGAAATGTTATCGTTTTTGATTTTGTTGTTCGTACTATTTTTTATTTTGCTGTGGGTGGCCAGCTATACCTTTCGCTATCTCAAAGTCGGCGGTCAACTCCAATATATCGATAAGGTAATTGGAACCTTCCTTGGGTTAATTCTCGGGGCGATGATTGCCAGTATTTTTGCAATGATGTTACGCTATTTATTTACAACAAATGCAGCAGCAGTGCTCGATTATCCAGCGATGAAGTTTCTACAAGCTAGCACACGGGCATCAGTATTAAAAGATGTATTTTTAAATATTATCTTGCCGCTGATTTACGGGCCAATTAGTCCAATTATGCCCGATAGTGCTGATACATTATTCCGTAGTATTCAAAGGTAATCGTGCGGTGCTTTTGCACTTGCAATAGAAGAAGTTTCGTGATGATATCAGAAGTTGTACTCCAAACCCTTGAGTTCGATAAAGTTCGTGATCAGCTTGCACGTCATGCTGCGTTTAGCGCAAGCCGTGAGTTGGTTGCGCAACTCCATCCATCAACCGATGGGCAGTGGATTCTGCAGGCGCAAATTCGTACCAGTGCCGCTCGTGCTTTAATTGAATCGTTTGCCGATGTCTCAATTGGCGGTGCTCGTGATGTTCGCCCTGCGGTGGAGCATGCTCGTCGTGGTGGGATTCTTGAGGCGAGTCGGGTACAAGAAATTGCCTCTACTTTGGGGGCGATGCGGCGGTTGCGCGGCCAAGTCTTGCGTAATCATCCCGATTTTGTGCCATTACACCCTTTGGCTGAACAACTGCCAAATTTGGTCACGCTAGAACATGAAATTGAACGCACAATCGGCCCTGATGGTGAAGTTTTAGATAGTGCTTCGGCTGAATTGGGCCGCTTGCGTAGCGCCATTCGGGTGGCGTTTAATCGGTTGCAAGAGCGTTTGCAAGCAATTATCAATTCGTCGCAATATGCCGATGTGCTGCAAGAGCCAATTATCACGGTGCGCGATGGCCGCTATGTCGTGCCAGTCAAAGCGCCGCAACGACGCGCCTTGCGCGGGATTGTCCACGATCAATCATCATCGGGCGCAACCCTGTATATCGAGCCATTAGCCACGGTTGAGTTAAATAACCAGTGGCGTGAGCTGCAATTGGCCGAACGCGAAGAAATTCAACGCATTCTGGCGGCGCTTTCGGGCAAAATTGCCAACGAGGGTATGCCAATTATTGTTGGAGTTGAGGCTACCGCTGAATTAGATTTAGCCTTTGCCAAAGCTAAATATAGCATTAGCCTGCGTGCTAGCCAGCCTTCGATCAATACCCCAGTTCCCGTCGATGATTTGCATCCCGAATCAACTTTGTCGTTGCTCAAAGCCCGCCATCCCCTGCTCAACCAAGATCTGGTTGTGCCAACCGATGTCTGGCTGGGTGGCCCAACTCAGATGATTATTATCACTGGCCCGAATACTGGTGGTAAAACCGTAGCGCTCAAAACCGTCGGTCTGATGGCATTAATGGCCCAGGCGGGTCTGCATATTCCAGCGCATCAAGGCTCACGCCTCCCCATTTTTGGTAAAATTTTTGCTGATATCGGCGATGAACAAAGCATCGAACAAAGCCTCTCCACCTTCTCCTCCCACATGACCAACATCATCCAAATCCTAGATCGGGTAACCCCCGATTCATTGGTGTTGTTTGATGAATTGGGCGCTGGCACTGATCCGGTTGAGGGTGCGGCTTTGGCCCGCGCAATCATCGAACGCTTATTGAATGTGGGATGTTTGGCGATGGCAACTAGCCACTATGCTGAACTCAAGGCCTTTGCCTACAGCACTGATGGGGTTGAAAATGCCTCAGTTGAGTTTGATGTTGAAACCTTATCACCAACCTATCGGCTTTCAATCGGCTTGCCAGGCCGCTCGAATGCTTTGGCAATTGCTGAACGCTTAGGGCTTAAACGCGACTTAATCGAACGTGCTCGGGCGACGATTAGCCGCGATAATGTCCAAGTTGAAGATTTGCTAGCTGCGATTCATCGCGAACGCACAACCGCCGAAACTGAAGCCGCCCGCGCCTTGGAATTGCGCGAAGATGCCGAATTGGTGCGTGATCGACTGAGCCGCGAATTGTATGAATTTGAACAGGATCGCGAACAGCAATTAGCCAGCTACCAACGCCAACTTGATGAAGAATTGCGCGAAGTACGAGCTGAATTGCGCCGCTTACGTGATGAATTTCGCTCAGTTTCGGTTAGTCGCCAATGGATGGAACAAGCCGAACAACGCCTCAGCCGAGTTGCCGAACGGGTTCCCCAAACTCCAACTCCTCCCAAAGCCAAAGTTCCAGTTGTTCCCAAAGTTGCGCTGGCCCCACTTCCTCGCACAATTCAAGTTGGCGATCAGGTGTTTGTAAGCAGCGTGAAGCTTTCGGGCGTGGTGCTCGACTTGGATGAAGAAGCCAACGAGGCCGAAGTTCAATTGGGTGGCTTCCGCTTGCGGGTCGATTTACGCGAGCTGCGGCTGGAAAAAGCTGGCACAACCCCAACCCAAGCGGTACAAAAATATGTGCCTGTTCAGCGCATGATCAATACTCCACCGCCGCCGAATGTTTCGATGCAGCTTGATATGCGTGGTTGGCGAGCCTCGGATGTTGAAAGTCAGCTCGATCATTATCTCAACGATGCGTACCTCGCCAATCTTTCAGAAGTGCGTTTGGTCCATGGCAAAGGTACAGGGGCGCTGCGCCAAGTTGTCCGAACATTGCTCAAACGCCATCCCTTGGTCGAATCGTACAATAGCGGCAGCCAAGGTGATGGCGGCGATGGCGTAACTATCGCCAAAATGGTTGCTCGTTGAGTTAGCACAGGGTTGAGTTTGCTCAGCCCTGTTGCTATTTTAGAGATCGATTATGTATGTTGTGCCGCACGATCAAGATAGCTATCAAAGCATCAATCAACCATTGCTCTGGCTGAGCGGGCTGAATGCTGGCTGGAGTGTTTGGTCAACTCAGCAGCAGTTAGCCCAAATTGATTTGCTGTGGATTGGCTTATTGTTGGCTGGCTATACGGGCTTGCTGGCGTGGCTGCGCACCCTGAGTTTTCAGCGGCGACGGTTGGTGATCGATGGGCTGCTGATTGTGCTAAGTATTGCTTTGGGTTTGGTTGGCACAGTCATATTTGTGCAGATCACATCAATTTCAGGTGCAGTTTGGCCGTGGCTGCGCCAAATGGGCCTTGTGGTTGGGCTATTACTTTGGCAACAATGGCGCATGATTTCAACCCAATCTGCTTGAAATATGCCCAAATCAAGGCTTTTTTGGTATGATCTCTGCAAGGTAGCTGAATGTGAAGTTCAGCCAAAGCTAGGAGCCAACAAGGCATGATTCATTCGGCAGCGTGGTTAAGGCAGCGCCATCGGCGGGTAATGCGTGGGTTACGGGCATACTTCGGCTTGCAATTAGGGCTTTCGGTTGGCGGTGCGTTATTGCTGTATTGGCTTGGCGAGCGGCCTGTTTCCCCATTAATTATTGGTAGTGGCATTGTGGTTGGCCTCTTGTTATTGCCGCATGCTCGGCGCTGGCTGGGCTGGTTGTATATTCCCAGTTTGTTATTAACTGATTTGGTGCATGTGACTGCGCTGCTGTGGCTAACTCCCGCCAATGCCTTAGAACGGGGCAGTTTATGGGCCTTGGCTTATATTCCATTGTTGGTAGCGGCGGGGCGTTGGTGGAGCTATAGCGGTGGAGCTTTGGCCTTGGCGGCAATGTTGATTGCCGATGCAGCGGTGTTGTTTGGGCGTTTGGCTTGGCGCGAGGCCTTGCCAGTATTTATTTTCCAAGCAGTCACAGCAGCTTTGGGCACTTGGGCCGCCGCCCACAACGAGTCGCGCACTCGCCGCGATTTGTTGCATAGCGAAGCCTATCATCTGAGCGAATCGCGGGTGAATGAGCTAACTAAAAGCTATCAACAAACAATTCAGCAATTGCAAAGCCTACGCGAAAACCCTGAAGCCTCGGCCATCGACCAATTGCGCCAACAGCTTCACCGCACCCTGCGCGATGTTGGTGGCCTGCCTTTGGCTCAACGTACCTTGCCTGAAGCTTTGGCCGCCGAGTTGCGTACCCTGAAAACTGAAGGTAATTTAAGCATCAACTACACCTGTGATGGCCATTTGCCCGTACTTTCGCCCAGAGCAACAGCCTATATTTGGCGGGCTGCCCAAGAATTATTGAGCAATGTGCGCGACCATGCCCAAGCCCAGCATTTGGATGTTGAGTTATATGGCGATGAAGCGACAGTTGTGTTGCAAATTCGTGATGATGGCATTGGGTTTGATCCTAATTTGCTGCGCGACGATCAGCATTATTCCAGTTTGGCGGCGCTGGCAACTCAAGCCGAAATCCATCATGGGACATTTGAAGTTCAATCGCAACCCCAAGCGGGTACAACCATTACCGTGCGGGTTGAGGGCTAAGATTAAGCCCAAGTCTCAATTGAAACTTGGGCTAATCGAGCTAGGATTTATCGCCATTAATTGGCAAGCGATATTGGAAATTGCTGCGTCGGCCCACCGCCTGACCAATAATTTCAATCACCTGCTGGCGATGATCATCGCGATTGACCACATCCAGATCGTCAGTTTCGATTGTAAGCACTGGACACAACTCGAAACGGCGTAGCCATTCATCATAACGATTGTTCAGATGGCTCAAATAATCGGCGCTAATATTCATCTCGCTTGGCCGAGCGCGTTTTTTGATTCGCTCCAATAAGGTGGGAACCGAGCCGCGCAAATAGACCATCAAGGTTGGTGGGGTCGTCGATTGAATCAGCGCTTGGTAGAGTTTGCGGTAGGTGCGAAAATCGCGATGGCTCATAATGCCCTGCTCCAACAACCCCTTGGCAAACACCTCATAATCTTCATAAATCGAGCGATCTTGAATTAATGAGATCGGCGTATCAGCAATTTCGCGTTGTTGCTCGAAGCGCTGAGCCAAAAACCACATTTGCGAATGAAAGCCCCAGCGATGTTTATCGGCATAAAAATCATCGAGATACGGATGATCGGCCACAAATTCGTAGTAGGGCTGCCAGCCAAAGGCGGCGGCCAAGGTTTCGACGAGGGTGCTTTTGCCCACCCCAATATTGCCCGCCACACTCAAATATAAGTGTTGGCCGAAAAATGTATGTCCCATGGTGCTTCAATCCTTGTTACCAGGCGAATCGTTGTTCTGCAACCAATCCATTATAAAGTCAAAAATCAAAAGGCAGAAGGCAAAGAGAACATAGAGCAAAGAACATAGAACATAAGGAATATGGCTATTGGCTGTGGGCTATCGAAATATGCTTCGTGTCATTCGTGGCTAAAAAAAGGATGAGGAATTGGCTATAAGCTATCGGAACAATTGTTGGCATTTCGAAACAATCTCCGATAGCCTACAGCCGATAGCCTAATCTCCCTTCGTGCTCCTTGCTGGCCCCTGACCCCTGGCAACTGATCCCGCGAATGACATTTGACAAGGCTGATGGGCACTGCTATAATTTTCAGCGCACATCAGCCGATGTAGCTCAGTTGGCAGAGCAACTGTTTCGTAAATAGTAGGTCACGAGTTCAAGTCTCGTCATCGGCTCCATTCAATCACTCGCTGCGGCGAGTGATTTTTTATTCAGCTTTGGCAGGCCGGAAGCCCTCGCCCAGCACCTCAACCGCTTCAGTCATTACCACAAACGCCCGTGGATCGATGTTGTAAATCATCTTTTTGAGAATTGCAATTTCGGCTTGGCTGATGACGCACATCAATACAGCTCGTTCGCGGCCACTGTAACCGCCACGGCCTTCGAGCATGGTCACCCCACGATCAAGATCGTGCAGCACAGCATCACGGATTGCCTCAGGTTTGTCGGAAACGATCAAGGCTGAACGGCCATCGCTGAAGCCTTCTAACACAATATCGATCACGCGGGTTTCGATGAAGGCCAGCAACAAGGCATACAACACCGGAGTTGCGCCGTAAATCCAGCCAGCCGCGCCAAACACCACAACGCTCGAAATGAGCATCGATTGGCCTGGGCGAATGCCACGCCATTGCTGTAACAAGCGAGCCACAATATCGACCCCACCAGTTGTACCGCCAACTCGCAAGACCAAACCTGTGCCGATGCCGCTGAGCAAAGCTCCATAGGCGATGTACAACAATGGTTCGCGTTGCACAAACTGGCCTACCCGATTAGCCGTTAGATCAATAAAAACCGAGAGCATTACGGTGGCGAAAATTGTGCGCAAGCCAAAGACAAAGCCGCCCAACCGCTTCAAGCCAATAATAAACAAAGGAATGTTGAGCACCAACGACGTTACGCCAATTGGCAAACCGAGCAGCGTTTTGAGCATGGCGGCGATCCCCGTCACCCCGCCAAAAATCACATTATTGGGGTCGAGAAATATATTCAAGGCGAGCGCGATACAGAGCGTACCAATCGTCATCACCAAATAATCACGTAGAATGCCGGGAATTTGTTCGCGGCGGATAGCTAAACGGTGCATAAAAACCTCAAGATGCTGATAACCAACCAAAAAGACCACCTCAGCAAGGTGGTGCATACATGGCTCGCTATCAAGGTAGCTGTTGATAGCGCTATCCTACCGCGAAATTATTAATTTTCCAACCCCATGAAACTATGCCATTAGTCCTAAGCCTTGAAAGGATGAAGGATGAATTATGAGGGATGAAAACAAAAGGCAAAAGACAGAAGGCAAAAAGAACATAGAACATAGAGCAATAGGGGTCAGGATTCAGGAGTCAGAAACTACTAAGGAATTGACACCGGATTTGGGGGTATGAAACCTTTGCGCCCTTCGCGTGCTTCGCGGTTCCGATCCTTCGTGCATCTTCGTGTTCTTCGTGGTTAAAACTAACCCCAGCTCCCGACAACCGATCCCCGATTCCTAAGATTTACAACGGCAAACACAGCGTTAGCAATGTACCAGCGCTTGGCTGGCTTTGAATCGAGAGCGAACCTTGGATGAGTTGAGTTCGTTCGCGCATGCTGGTCAGTCCAAAGCCACCGCTGGCCGTTTGTTGCACAGCGGCTAGTTCAAAACCTTGGCCATCATCGCTGACCGTGATTTGCAGCTGGCCGGCGGCGACGGTTGAGCGAATGGCTACATGCTTGGCTTGGGCATGCTTTTCAACATTGCTCAAGGCCTCGTTGACCACCCGCAATACCTGAATCGCCATATCGCTAGGCAGCGTAAGCTCTTGACCATCGTGGCTGTATTGGCTTTGAATATTGGTGCGTTGATGAAATGTATCAACCAACTCAGCCAAAACATCGCTGAGCACCCGCCCATCAATCGCTGGTGCAGATAAATTCCAGACGCTGCGCCGCAGATCGTGCAAGGCTGCCAAGGCCAAATCATAAGCTTTTTGCAAGCGTAATTGGGCTTTTTCGGGCTGATGGAGGTTGCGCATGCCAGCCTCAATTTGTAAGCGCAAGCCTGTTAGTTGTTGAGCCAAGGTATCGTGAAAATCGCGGGCTAGGCGGTTGCGCTCAGCCAAGGTTGCCGAGAAACGTGCTTGTTCGTAGAGTTGGGCGTTGTAAATCGCCATTGCTGCGGCATCGGCAAATGGTTGCAGCGCTTGGCGCAAAGCTGAATTGGCTGGCTGGATACTCCAATAGCTCAAACTACCAATTGTTTCACCTTTGGCGTGGAGCATGATCTCAAGGCTCTGTAAATGGGTATCAGGACTCCCAACGCTGGCCACGATCCGCCATTCTTGATCTTCGAGCAGGGCTACCGTAACTGCTTGGGCATTGGCTAAACTGCGGCCTGCCTCAGCTACTTGGGCTAAAACGCGGGCTAATTGAACTTCGCTGGATAATGCGGCAGTGATCGCACTGAGCTGTTGTAAATAATCGCGCTCTTGCGCCAATTCTTGGGCGAGTTGCTCGACTTTTTGGCGGGTGAGCACCGATTGGTTGGTGACATAACCAAAGAGCGTAACAAACAGGAGCAATACAATTTGGCTCGATAAGGCGGATAAACCAGCACTGCTTAATGGCAAGCCTGCGCCAATAAAACTGGCACTCATCAATATTGCAATTAAGCCAGCAATGATCAGGGTTTTGGGGAGGGGATAGGTTCCGGCGATAAAGACCATTGGAACCATAAAGGCAATTGGTTGGGTCGTGAAATCGCGGCTAAGCAGTTGCATCAAGGCTGCAAGCCCAAAAACCACACTAATTAACAGTTGTGGATTGCGGCGAAAACGGTTACAAAGCGGTGTTTCAAACCAAAAAACACTTTTCAAGCCTATATAACCAATGGCTGCGCCTAAATAAATAACCAAATTCACGCCACGCAGACTGCCATCACTCAATCCAATAATTGGTGGCACACCACAGGCTACCAAGGCGGCAATAACGCCCGACCACAATAAACTTTGGTTGTGAACGCGATCTTGCGGGGTTTGTTGATCAATTGTGATTGACTCTGGGTGCATCATAAACCAGCTACTCACCTAAATCTGCCCATACTATAGCATTATTGGCTTCTAACGCCCAGCTAGAAGCCAATGATTATGTGATTAATTACGCGGTTTAGTTGCTTGCTGCATTGCCCAATTGCTTGGATTTGGGGGCAAAACCATAGCGTTGATCAAGCTTGCGACCCACATAGGGCAGAATGAAGAAGGGTAAAGAAACTTCAGCCGCAAAAATCCACATGTTAACATCAACCCCAAGGCGGGCAATAATTTGATTGAGGGTTGCGACACACACAAAGGCATATGATTGGGTCATCCATTGATAGTGTAGGCGTAGCCAGCGTCGCCCCAAGCGTTTACGAAAGAAAATCACGCTATAGGCAAAGCTGGCTGAGGCCATTCCCAATCCATTCAGGACATCGGGCGCACTAACTCCTGCCCGACTGATGACGATGCCTGTACTGAAGAGGGTTACCCATCCCAACAAATAGCCTTTGCCAATCCATCGATGGGTGGTTGTGCCGTTGGGCCAGCGATGGGCCGCCAAGCCAGTGCCAAGTGCTAAGACCGCCCCCATAATATGCAAAATCAGAAACATTGCCATACCTCACCAGTAAAGAAGCCTAATTCCAATGACTGGAGTTTAGCAATGTGCGCGTGCTAGTCCATCAGTACTAAGTGTTACAACCAAACTAGATCAAAAGAACTAGTTGAGGTTAACCATAATGTTGCCTACTATTGTCTGTCGGGCAATGCTATCGTATCTCCAATGCTCCACCTTTAATCCACGAGGAACCTAGTGATGGATACGGCCTTACCCCTGATTGCCATTCGCGATATCTACAACCAGAGTTTACCATTTGGCTCGTTATGGCGCGATCAAGCGGCGCTTTTGGTGTTTTTGCGCCATCCAGGTTGTGCGGTGTGTCGGCGTAATTTGCTCGATTTGTATGATTACACCACGGCTTTTCGCATGTTGGATATTAATTTGGCGGTGATTACGATGGCCGAGCCAGCCGCTGCCCAAGCCTTTGCGCGGCTTTATCGCTTGCCCATCCCAATCTATAGCGATCCAGAGCGCCAAATTTATCGGGCAACTGGGTTTAGTGAGGGTAGTTTATACAGTGTGGCTAGTCCTCAGGTGATGTTGCATCAGGCTTGGCAATTTTTGCAGGGGCATTGGGTTGGGGGTGGGCAAGGTCAATCGTTGACCCAACATGGCGGTCACGCGTTGATTAAATGTCGCGCAACCGCCCCAAGTTATATTCACGTCGCCGATCCGATCTATCGCTACCCAGCTTGGCAAAGTGTCTTGGAATATACCCAACAGCGATTTTACACCCCTGAAGAGATCAATCCCAGTTTTGCCCGTCAATTGGCTTAACTGCTACCAACCTTCGTCATCGCCGCCTTGGCTATCGGTCGGGTTGCCATCGGCTCCAACCGCGTAATTATCATACAGATCTTCGCGATTGCGATCCTCGCTACGCTCCAATTGATCGAGTTGGCGTTCAGCTTCATCAGGGTTCATGCTCGATGGTGGGGCTTGAGGGCGTTCCGGTGGTTGGCCGCCGCCACTTGGATCTTGATTTGGCTCAGGCTGTTGGCCATCTTGTGGTGGTTGATTAGGATCTTGTTGGCCATCCTGTGGCTGCTGATTGGGATCTTGTTGATTGCTAGCTTGTTGCTGTTGTTGCTGCTGCTCTTGAATTTTTTGGGCTAGCTCAAGGTTATATTTGGCATCAAGGTCATCGGGATTAATCCGCAAGGCTTTTTTATAGGCTTCAATCGCCTCATCAAGCTCCTCTAGCCGAAAATGGGCATTACCTTGGTTGTAATAAATAATCGCTTGGGTAGCAGCATCGGCAGTTTGCAAGGCATTATTTGGGGCTTCGATTGCACCTAAATAATCGCCCATTTGATAGCGCGTATTGCCTAAATTAACCTGTGGTTCAGGCCGATCAGGAGCCATCAAGACAGCTTCTTTATATTGATTGAGGGCTTGGCCATACACGCCCTGCTCGTAGAGTGCGTTGCCCTCAGCATTAATATCGGCGGCAGACGGTGCGCCGCAACCAGTCAGGGCTAATAACAGCAAGCCCGTGCTAACAATCGTTGTAGGTTTCATGCTGCTACCACCTTTCGTTGCTCCAAGCGCCCAACAAAGACATCGGCAACCAATAAAATAAAGGCTAAGCCTGCGAAAATATAGAAGCGCTCGCTGTAAACTCGCCGAGTTTGATCAGTCAGATCAACCGGAGCGCTTTGTTCAAGCGCCGTTTGCAATTGGTTAAGATCTAACGTGCTGCCATCGAAGTAGGTTCCACCAGTGGCTGAGGCAATTTGTTCAAGCAAAGGTCGATTGAGTTTGCTAATCACCCGTTGGCCTTGATCTTCAACATAGCTAATGTTGCCGAGATCATCGTAGACTGGAATTTGGCCGCCAGCTTCGGTTGCCATGCCAATTGTATGAATTGTCAGCCCCATTTTGGCAGCTTCGCGGGCGGCGGCAACCGCTTCACCATCGCTTTGCTCATCGGAATCGCCGCCATCGCTGATCAAAATCATGGTTCGGCCTTCGATTTGGCCAATTGGAAATGAGCGTAAGCCCTCGGTGATGACTTCTTCAACATCGGTTCCACCGAGCGAAAGCCCGCGTGGGTTGATTGGCTCAACCAAAGAGCGGGCCGCTGCAAGGTCGCTGGTCAAGGGAAATTGCACATAACTCGATGAACCAAACATCAGCATGCCGACTTGATTGCCTTCTAAGCGGTCAAGCAAGGCTAAAACCATGCGTTTGCTAGCATCGATTCGCGATGGTCGCACATCTTGAGCCGCCATACTGCGGGAGCCATCAAGCAAGATTAACACTTGCAAACCGCTACGCTTGAGCGTTTCGTCGCCGCTGCCCCAAACTGGCCGTGCCAATGCGACGATGATTAATCCTACGGCACTGAGTTGCAAGACGATCCGAATGCGACGTTGGCGGGTAGGCTGCATCGAGAGCAACGAAGCAATTAATCCTGGGTCGCCGAGAGCGGCGCGATCGCGCTCTTCGGCACGCCGAGCCAGCCAGAAAACCCCCGCTAAGGGCAGCAAAACCAATAAGAGCCATAAATTTGCTGGTACAAGTGCCATTAGCCAATACTCCGTAGGATGGTATTGCGTAGCAAAATTTCAATCATCAAGAGCAAAAGTGCTCCGGCGGCCCATGGTTGCCAAGCCTCGGTGTAACGAACTAATTTTTCGCTAGCAACTTGCGAACGTTCCATTTTATCGATCGTATCGTAGACATCGCGTAGGCCTTGTTCATCGCCAGCACGGAAGAAAATACCACCCGTCTGTTCAGCAATATCACGTAGGGCCACTTCATCCTCGGCAGTTGGTGCTGGAATCAAATAGGTTTCATCGCGCCAAGGATCATGCACTGGATATTCGCCGTTGCCTGGTTTACCAACCAAAATGGTGTAGACCCGCACATCCAAAGCTCGGGCAATTTCGGCAGCTTGGGCTGGCTCGATATCGCCACGATTGTTCGAGCCGTCGGTGAGCAAAATCACGACCTTGCTTTTGGTGGTGCTATTACGCAAGCCATTGACCGAGTGGGCTAAGGCGAGGCCAATCGCTGTACCATCAGGGCGACGCACGGTTTGCACTTGACCCAATAAATTTTGCAAAAAGTCGTAATCAAGCGTCAAGGGTACTTGGGTAAAGGCATGGCCCGAAAAAACTACCAGCCCAATCCGATCATCTTTGCGGCCTTTGACAAACTCGGCAATAACTTCTTTGGCCACGGTAATTCGATCTTTTGGATCGAAGTCGCCAGCCTTCATACTCAACGAAATATCCAAGGCTAGCTGAATATCGATGCCTTCGCGCACTACCCGTTCGGAGCTTTGGGCATATTGTGGGCGGGTGAGCACAACCACCAATAAGCCAACCGCCGCAGCTCGCAACGAAATCAACACAGGCCGCATGCGAATCCGCCACGACGGCTTGACCCCACGCAGCATGCCCAAATCGGAGAAGCGCATGGTTACCACTTCGCCGCGACTTCGGCGATACATCGACCACCAGACAATCGGCACAATTGGCAACAACCAAAATAACAATGGATAAGCAAATGTCATAAGCAACTCTGATATAAGGATGAAAGATGAGGGCTGAAGGATGAATTAATCAGCTTCATGACCTTTACCATCGATCAATTAATACGCATAATTTTCGAATAGTTTCCCAACCAATAGGGTTTCATCCCTCATCCTTCATCCTTCATCCTTTCGATCAGCGTGTCGCCAAAATCGCTTGGCGGGCGTTATCGATCATGGCGTGGGCTTCGATTGGATTGGGTAGTTGGCGGGCAAATTTCACGCCATCAGATTCGGCCAGCAAACGCAACAACATATCACGGCGTTGTTGCATGCTCGGGTGCGAGAGCGCTAACCGCACTTCGTTGGTGGTTCGCTCAAGCGCTGGCACCGAGAAACGATCAGTGATGAAGGTTCGCAGCACATCAGCAATCAAGGCATAATGTTCGACAATTCGGCCTTGATCGATTAAGCGTAAACCGCCAATTCGTTCAAGTTCAGCCATCGCCACCGCAAATGGGTCACGGACTGGTTGCAGCGCTTGGGCCGGAACTGGCACTGGCCGATGTTTGCGGAAGTAGGTGATCGCCCAAGCCGCAAAGCCAGCCAGCAAAATTGCCAACAACGAAAGGCCAATAATCAATAAATAGTTTGCTTGTTCATTCATAATCAATTGTGGTTTCAATGGTTTAATATCTTCAGCATTTTCATCGAGCACCGAAGCCACTTCAACACTAACGGGCTGGGTATTGGCTCGGCCAGTGGTTCCATCGGGATTGGTTATTTTGACCAGTTGGGTTGGAAAGGCATGAATGCCCACATCCCAGTTGGTTAATTGGCAGCGCCAGCCTTGGCGTAAGCCGTCGGCAACGCTGGTTTCAGTCAGCGGAGCACAATCGCGCACTTCCCATTCGCCAAACATTTTGGTTGGCATCGCTGGAAGTTCGCTTTTGAAACCGTTGGGCGTGGTCACTTGCAATTCGTATTCGACCAAATCGCCCACCGTAATTTTGGTGCGATTGAGTTGGGCACGCACGGCTACGGCTGGCTCGGCGGCTGCGACCGGAGCAATCAAGAGCAAACAACTTAATCCGAATAACCACCACAATTTTGCCATAGCTGTTCCTCTAGCCGCGTTCACGGCGTTTCATCCGACGATTAAAGAAGCTTTGCAGCGAATCGGCGTAACGCCCATCAGTTTGCAAACTCATATGATCAACGCCCAAGGCCCGTAGTTCGGCCACATGGCTTTGGTGCTGAGCTTCGGCCTGCTTTTCAAACATTTCGCGTAATTTTTCGTTGCGCAAATCGACGACCAACTCTTGGCCGGTTTCAGCATCTTGTAGCCGTACCAAGCCAACCTTGGGCAATTTGCGTTCGCGCGGATCTTCTACGCGCACTGCGACGACATCATGGCGACGCGCCGTAATCCGCAACGGTCGAATCCAATTATCGAGCGAGCGAAAATCCGAGATGATGAAGACCAAGGCTTTGCCTTCGACCACATTATTGAGGTAATCCAAGGCTTTGGTAATGTTGGTGCCGCGATGCTCAGGGTCGATTGTGAGCAATGAGCGCACAATTTGCATCACATGGTTGCGGCCTTTGCGCGGCGGGATAAAGCGCTCAACTTCTTCGGTAAACAGCAGCATGCCCACGCGGTCGTTATTGCGCACTGCCGAAAATGCCAAGGTTGCGCATAATTCGGCTTCTAGTTCGCGTTTGAGTTTGCGAGTTGTGCCGAAATCTGCCGAAGCACTCATATCGACTAACAGCATCACCGTCATTTCACGCTCTTCGACGAAGCGCTTGATAAACGGACGACCTGTCCGCGCCGTAACATTCCAATCGATCGCACGAACATCATCGCCAGGCTCGTATTCGCGAATTTCATCGAACTCAACGCCACGCCCCTTGAAGCTGCTCATGTACATGCCTGCAAACACACCAGTTACCAACTTGGTCGTTTTCAATTCAATGAAGCGCACTTGGCGCATGAGTTCTTGTAAGTTCATGATGTATCCGCAATTGATCCACGAAGGACATGAAGGGTGATGTGGCTATGGGCATTTGGCTATTGGCTACCGGAATTCTTGAGTTACCACAGGATGTTCCGATAGCCAAATGCCTTTAGTCTATAGCCATCGTTCTCTGCATTGAATCCCGACCCCCGAGCCCCAAAAACCGATCCCCAACTCCTACGGTACCCGCACTCGATTGAGAATTTGGGCGACCAAGTTTTCCGACGTGATATTTTCGGCTTCGGCTTCGTAGGTGGCGATCAAACGGTGGCGCAACACATCCAAGGCCATATGTTTAACGTCATCGGGCGTAACATAAGCGCGGCCTTGCAAGAAGGCGGCCCCTTTGGCGGCCAAGGTCATAAAAATGGTGGCCCGTGGCGATGCACCAAATTCAATATAGGGCTTGATTTGGGCCAAGCCATATTGTTCAGGTTTACGGGTGGCAAACACCAAATCCAAAATATAATGCTTGACCCGATCATCAATATAAATTTGATGGAAAATCTTGCGAGCGTTATCAAGCTCCTCGATCGTCATGGTTGTGCTCATTTTAGGAGTGGTTGCCCCAGTCATGCGATTGAGAATTTCGTATTCTTCCTCGCGGGTTGGGTAATCGACCACGACTTTGAGCATAAAACGGTCAACTTGAGCTTCAGGCAAGGGGTAAGTTCCATCGTTTTCAATGGGGTTTTGGGTTGCCATCACCAAATACGGGTGGGGCAATTTAAAGGTATCCGAGCCAATTGTCACTTGGCGCTCTTGCATGGCTTCGAGCAAAGCACTTTGCACTTTGGCCGGGGCACGGTTAATTTCGTCGGCCAGCAAAAAGTTGGTAAAAATTGGCCCTTTTTTAATCGAGAAATCGCCAGTGCGTTGATTGTAAATTTGCGTACCGATCAAGTCGCCAGGCAACAAATCGGGGGTAAACTGAATCCGTTCAAATTGGGCATGAATCCCTTCGGCCATACTTTTGACCATCAAGGTTTTGGCCAACCCTGGAACACCTTCAATTAATAAGTGACCATTGGCCAACAACCCAATCAAGATGCGTTCAGCTAAGGCCCGCTGCCCAACCACAATTTTTCCTACTTCGCCCACAAGGCTTTGCAAGGCCTCGCCTGCGCGGCGTACATCGCTACTATTTGTTTCCAAGGTGAACCTCGCACGTCAACAACGGGTAGCCGAATCTTTTTTCTGTTGTCGATAATACCATAACCTTGGGCCAAAAACCCGCTTTTTTAGCTGCGTTTAAGCCAATTCTCACCATACTTAAGCTATGAAGAAATAATGAAGACCGATGCTAGGCTACTATACCCAAGCAAAATGCTTAAAAATTGCCAAACCAGATGTGATGTTTACGACAATCAGGTTAATGCCCGATACCCATCCCCTGTGGGGGCAGGTATACTGAGCTTGTGCCTTACGACCGTTGCCAAGCTGCCAACGGTTGTTTTAATGAATACCGTTTGAAAGGATGCTTCCGTGAAGAAGTTGAGTCTTGCACTCTTGCTTGTTGTTTCGTTAACTTTAGCTGCTTGTGGTGGAGAAGCTGCCACGACCGCCCCATCAACAGATAACGGCGCTGCAACCAGCGCACCCAGCACCGGTGGCGGTAGCTCGACTCTGACGATTGACGCTGCAGCTGGTGGTACTTTAGCTTTTGCCGCAACGGCAGCCGAAACCACCGCTGGCGAAGTAACCGTAACCTTCAATAACCCAGGCGCTTTGGCCCATAACTTGGTTATCGTTAAAACTGGCGAAGAACAAGCTGCAGTTGATGCCTCGATGGCTTCGGCTCCCGACTTCTTGCCTCCCGCAGGCTCGACCCTTGGTCATAGCAAAACGATTGCTGCTGGCGCAAGCGATACCTTCACCGTCAGCTTGCAACCAGGTACCTACAGCTTTATCTGTACCTACCCAGCCCACTATGCTGCTGGCATGAAGGGTACTTTGACCGTCAAATAAGCAACGAGTAAGCCTCGTAGCAATCAACGCGAATGGGTTTTCCATTCGCGTTTTGGTTTAATTCACTACATAGATTTTTGAGATTCTTAACCTCGATATGACCAACACTTAACAATTGGCAACTACCCTACAAGCTGTATAGTTTGTGGAGTGTTGGGCTGTGCTACAACGATTTTTTTTGCTTTGCTGCCTCGTAACGTTGGCTGGATGTGGTGTAACTACCGCCCAACCGACGGCTACAAGCCTCCCCGCGACAGCAACACCCGCTCCAACCACCCTCGCTCAAACAACTCCTGCAGTAACGGCGAATCCAGCTTTGCGCGGCACAATCGTGATCGATGGCTCAAGCACGGTGTTTCCAATTACTGAGGCAGTTGCCCGTGAGTTTGCCCTGACTGCGCCGAATGTCCAAGTGCAATTGGGCGTGAGCGGCACTGGTGGCGGGTTTAAGAAGTTTTGTGCTGGTGAAACGGTGATCTCCGATGCTTCGCGCCCAATCAAGCAGAGCGAAGCTGCCGAGTGTGCTGCCAATCAGATTGATTTTGTGGAAATTCCAGTGGCCTTCGATGGCCTCTCGTTGGTTGCCAACCCCAGTAATACATGGCTCGAATGTATGACTGTAGCCGAATTAAACACGCTCTGGCAGCCAGATGCGACCAATATTATTACCAATTGGCGCATGTTGCGCCCCATTTGGCCAACCAGTACCTTGCAATTGTATGGCGCAGGTCAAGATTCAGGCACCTTCGATTATTTCACCAGCGCAATTGTTGGAACTGAGGGTTCCAGCCGTAGCGACGTGATCAGCAGCGAAGACGATTATCTGATTGCTCAGGATATTGCGGGCGACCCCAATGCCTTGGGCTATTTTGGTTATGCCTACTATCGCGAATACCAAGAACGTCTGAAATTAATTGCGGTTGATGCTGGCAATGGCTGCGTCCTGCCTTCGGAGCAAACGATTGCCGATGGCTCGTATCAACCACTTTCGCGGCCAATTTTCATCTATGTGCGAGCCGATGCGCTTGATCGGGCTGAAGTGGCGGCGTTTGTTGATTTTTATCTCAGCGATTTGGCGCGGGTGGTGGCTGACGTGAAATATGTGCCCTTACCAGCCCGAGCCTATCAATTTGCCCAAGAGCGCGTGCAACAACGCAAACTTGGCTCGCTGTTCGAAGGTGGTTCGCAAATCGGGGTTTCGATTGAACGCTTGCTTGAGCTAGAAGGACAATAAGCGATGCGGCTTTCTTTTCGCACAAAATTGCTTGGCTCAATTGCCCTCGACTTGGCCTTGATGATCGCCTTGGGTGTTTTTGCGTTAAACGGCTTTAGTAACGTTTTTCAAAAAGCCTCGATGATTGAGCAAATTACCATTCCTTCGCTCGATTTGAGCGATCGGATTAATTTTATCAGCACAAAATATCATGCCTTGCAGCTTGAATATATTATCAACAACAGTGCTGCTGATAAAGCCCGCATCGAGGGCGAAATGCAAGCGCTTGAGCAACAAATGGATAATGCATTTGCTGCATATCGCCAACTTGATACCACTATGGTCGAAGGCGAAACCTTGAACGCGGTGGCGATGGCTTGGCAACGCTTTGTGCTAGAAACTAACGAACAGTTTTTGCCAACTGCGCGTTTGAGCAATACTGGCAGTGTGCAGCCAGCGCTCAATCGCCTCAATCCCTATTATGAAGATGTGCTTAGTGCCACCGATATTTTGGGTCAGTTGAGCCAAAATCAAGCCAACGAGGCCTTGGCTTCGGTTGGCCAAACCTTTGAATCAGCGCGTTTGGTGATTTATGGCGAAATTGCCTTTACCGTGCTGCTTTCGGGCGCGATTGGCTTGATGCTGGCAACCCGCACGGCACGGCGGATTCGCAATCTGACTGATGCCACCGTGGCTGTGGCTGGTGGTGATTTGGAACGCACGGTGCAAGTGCGTGGCGGCGATGAATTGCAAACCTTGGCGAGCAACTTCAACAGCATGGTGCGTAGCTTGCGCGAGCATCGCGATATGCTCGAACTGCGCAATGCTGAACTGGCCGAGAGTTTGTATGTGCAGCAACAATTGACCGAGGATATTATTCGGCGCAAGCAGGCCGAAGAGATTGCTTTACGCGCTCAGGCAGCAGCCGAAGCGGCGAGCCAAGCCAAAAGTATGTTTGTGGCAACCATGAGCCACGAGTTGCGCACCCCGTTGAATGCAATTTTGGGCTATACCCAATTATTGCATCTCGGAGCCAAAGCGCGAGGCCAAGAAGATGTTTTGCCCCAGCTTGAGCGGATTCGCTTGGCGGGCAAACATCTGCTCACCTTAGTTTCGAATGTACTCGATTTCTCCAAAATTGAGCATGGCAAGATGAACCTTGATCTTGGCGATGTGCAATTGGCCAGCTTAGTTGATGAAGTGATGGGGATTGTTCAGCCCTTAGCTGAAGCCCGTTTTGATCAACTGACGACTGAATTTGCTAGTACCAGCCTGATTTACAGCGATGGTGGCAAAATTCGCCAGATTTTATTCAACTTATTGAGCAATGCGATTAAATTTACCGAAGCTGGCACAGTGACCCTGCGCGTGTGGGATGAGCAACGTGCTGGCGAGCCATGGCTGGTATTTGCGGTTAGCGATACTGGCATCGGCATGGCTCCTGATCAATTACGGCGTTTGTTTAAGCCATTTGTCCAAGCCGATGAATCGACGACCCGCACTTATGGCGGGACTGGTTTAGGCTTGGCGCTTAGTCAGCAACTTGCAGCGATGCTTGGCGGCTCGATCAGTGTTGAAAGCTGCCCCAATGTTGGCTCGACCTTTACATTGCAGATACCCGTTCAATGTCCAGAGCAATCTGAAGCTACGCTGGTGATGGCAGCATCGCCACTGGTTAATTCGAGCGCTGTGGCCTGATACCCAACCAACTTAGGAGGATTCCCATGGGGATGATTTTAGTTGTTGATGATAATGGCGATAATCGTTTCTTGCTTCAACAGATGTTATCGTTGAATGGCTATAGCGTGATTAGTGCTGTGAATGGGCAAGATGCCCTTGATAAAGTGCATAATACCACTCCCGACTTGGTGCTAATGGATATGGCGATGCCAGTCAAAGATGGCTGGACTGCAACCGCCGAATTGAAGGCTCAAAGCCGCTATTCACATATTCCGGTGATTGCGGTAACTGGGCATACTACCTATAACGAGCTATCACGCGCCACGGCGGCTGGCTGTATCGATCATCTCGAAAAGCCGATCGACTACGAAGTGCTTGTGCGCAAAGTGGCCCAATATCTAAAAAAAAATGAAAAACAATTGGCGCTAGGCGCTTAAGTTTCTTAATCAATAAGTACTTGCCCTGTCACGCTAGTGATGGGGCATTTGGCGTGTGCTCTGCTATACTAGGCCAATATCAACAGGAGGATCAATAATGGAACCAATTAGCATTGGGATTATTGGCGGCAGCGGGCTGTATGCGATGGAAGCCCTGACCGACCGCAGCGAAATACAACTTACAACCCCATTTGGCGACCCCAGCGATGCCGTGATTGTTGGCAATTTGGCTGGGCAACGCGTGGCATTTTTGCCGCGTCATGGCCGTGGACATCGCTTTACCCCTTCAGAAGTGCCCTATCGCGCCAATATTCATGCGCTCAAACAATTGGGCGTGCGTTTTATTCTTGGGGTTAGTGCGGTTGGAAGTCTGCGCGAAGAGTTGGTACCAGGCCATTTGGTTATTCCCAATCAAGCGATTGATCGTACCAAGGGCGTGCGGCCTGCGACCTTCTTTGGCGAGGGCATGGTAGCGCATGTGGCTTTTGGCGAGCCAGTTTGTCCGCATTTAAGTGCTTTAGTGAGCCAAGCTGCCCATGCTGCTAGCAATACAACCGTGCATGATGGTGGAACCTATTGCTGTATGGAAGGCCCACAGTTTTCGACGAAGGCTGAGTCGGAGCTTTATCGCAGTTGGGGTTGCTCGATTATTGGCATGACTTTATTGCCAGAAGCCAAACTTGCACGAGAAGCCGAAATTGCCTATGCCAATCTTTCGCTTGTTACCGATTACGATTGCTGGCATCCTGATCATGATAATGTCACGGCGGCGATGGTGGTTGAAACGATCAATCGCAATGTAACCGCAGCTCAATCGACAATTGCCGCATTAATTCCCTTGATTGATCCGACGGCAGTCTATCCAGCACATTCAGCATTGGCTCATGCCGTGATGACTGCTCCAGAAGCGATTCCTGCGGCAGCGCGTGAACGTTTGGCCTTGCTCTATCGTGGCTGATGCTGAACGATTGTTTGCGCCGATCGAGGTTGACGAAAACGATCGTTAAATACAAAACCAGCACCAATTGGTGCTGGTTTTGTGTACTTCCGGTTGAACCTAGTTCAAAGCGGTAGCGACGGTGTTGAGTTTGTTGTTGACGTTCTTGCCGAGCAAGGTCAAGACAGCGATAACAACGATAGCGATCAAGGCGAGGATCAAAGCGTATTCAACCAAGCCTTGGCCTTCTTCTTTAGCGAAAAATGAACGAAACATTGCGGTATCTCCTTACGAGAAAGAATATAATTACGATGTGTGCATAATATCCGACCTTGGTTGGAACGACAATAGGATGATAGTACTATCAACAGGGGGGACTAGGGTGCAGGTACGACTGCCACAACTCGTGTCCCCCGTCCTACCGTGCTTTCTATGCCCATTTGGCCACGTAAGAGCACTTCGGCCTGTTGGCGTAGGCTGGCAATCCCCATATTGCGTTTGCCCGTTGGGTCGTTGAGCGTTTCGGCCACATGAAAGCCCGCTCCATCATCCTCAATCGCAATTTGAATGCGGCTAGCATCAGCCTCAAGGATAATTCGGACATGTGAAGCATTGGCGTGGCGGTGCACATTATTCAGCGCTTCTTGGACAAAACGGAAAATTGTTACTTCATAATGACCAGGCAAGCGAGTTTCTAAACCTTGCACCATTAAATTGATTTCGATGTTGTTTTTATCACCAAACTCTTGGCTATAGCGCTTGAGGGTTGGTAACAACCCTAAATCATCAAGCGTCATCGGGCGTAAATCGAAGATAAAACGCCGCGTATCCTGCAACACGGTATTAATCGCCGTTTTGAGGCTGGCCATCTCCGAACGAGCTTGATTGGTATCGTGATCGAGGAAGCGTTCGCAAATTTCGGCTCGTAACACCAAGTTACTCATCGATTGCGCTGGGCCATCGTGCATTTGCAACGAAATCCGCAGGCGCTCCTTTTCTTGGGCTTGAATAATCGCGGCAATTTGTTCTTGTGGATTAACGTGTGGCAAGTTGGAAATGGTTGTTTCGGCCACAACGCTGACCTCATCGAGGCTTTGAATTAGTTTTTGCAGCGTATCTTGTTGTTCGCGCAGCACTTGTTGCTTTGTTTGCAGTTGCTCAACTTGGCTGCGCATCATCTGAACACGGGTTTGAACTTCTTGGGCCGAAGTGTAGAAATTTTTTATATCAACTTTTTCGTAGCGCTCGAAATTGACTTCCATATCGCGACGGCGACTGGAAACCGACATTTCACGTTGCGACATTTTATCGACTTCAGCTTGATTTTGGCGAACCAAGGCATCAAGTTCGGTCATTTGGCGACGAATGCGGTCTTGTTGGTCACGCAATTCTTTTAATAATGCGTCTTTGTCGGCTGCCATAAGCCCTCCAATTTGATGGTGGTGCGTGAATGAAATTATACTGGTGGCGATTTTACTGCGTCAATTATACCCAGCGACGCAGCACTAAAACGGCGTTGGAGCCACCAAACCCAAACGATTCTTTAACTGCGAGATTAATTGTTTGCTGGCGAGCACCTTCAACCACAAAATCCAAATCACAATCAGGATCGCCTGCTTGCCAATTGATCGTTGGTGGTAGCACTTGATCGCGTAAAGCTAAGATCGTCGCGACTGCTTCGAGCGCTGAGCTTGCGCCCATCGCATGGCCGGTTGCGCCTTTGATTGCCGAAATTGGCACTTGCTTGGCGCGTGTGCCAAAAACGGCTTTGATGGTTGCGGCTTCGGCGGCATCGCCCAGCTTGGTGCCAGTGGCATGGGCATTAATATAATCGACATCGTGAATGCTAATTTGGGCACGCTGTAATGCTTTGGTTAATGTTAATGTTTGGTGTTCTAAATCGGGCGCGACAATGCTGCCACTAGCAGTTGTTGCGGCTGAGGCCACGATCTCGGCTAAAATAGATGCATTGCGGGCTTGGGCATGCTCCAAACTTTCGAGCACAAACGCGCCTGCCCCTTCCGCCAACACTAAACCATTGCGATCAGCGCTGAACGGGCGGCAGGCTCGGCCTGGGTCGCTCAGGTCGCTAGCGAGTACACGCAAGGGCTTCCAGGCTGCATACATGCCTTTGGTAAGTGGGGCATCGGAGGCTCCTGCAACCGCCGTTTCAATCACTCCAGCCCGAATCAAATCGGCGGCAATGCCAATTGCTTGCAAACCTGAGGCGCAGGTGGCCGAAATTAAGGTGCTTGGGCCGTGTAGATCAAAGACGGTACAAAGATGTGGTAGCACAGCGGCGGGCATACAAGCGGGCACAGTATCTGCCCGTACTTTGCCATTGGTGAACCAATTTTCGTAGCAAGCTTCGATCGTCGAAATCGTGGTATAGCCTGTGCCCCATAAGACAGCGGTATCTTGGGGTAGGCCGTTGGCCATGCTGATCGCCTGCTCCACGGCGTGATGGGCCAAACTGATCATCCGATCAGGCTGGCGGCGATGGCTGGTGAGCAATGGTAAATCGGGGGTTGCGCCACCAACCACCGGATCTTTGTAGGGCGCTAGGTCGGGCAGTGGCTTGACCCCGCTTTGGCCTGCCAACAAGGCCGCCCAATACGCTTCAATATCATTCCCAAGGGCGCTGCAAATCCCGATTCCGGTGATGACAACTCGCTGTTTCATAGAGGCTCCTCTGCGCTGCCGACCTACCACAGGCTCCATTGTCGTGGTATGGCTTGGTGGTTTCGGGGTTATGATGCTACTGTTCATTGTAGCGGGGAGTGTATCCAATGTCGAATATCTATCTGGGCTGTGCAATTTGGGGCTATCGGCCTTGGGTTGGCCAGTTTTTGCCTGCTGCAACCAGCAACGCCGAAATGCTCAAGACCTATGCTGAACGTCTTACAACAGTGGAAATTAACGCTACCTTTTATGCCGTGCCTGATCAGACCACGGTGTTGCGTTGGGCCAATGATACTCCTGATAACTTTCGTTTTAGCCCAAAAATTCCGCAAGCAATTAGCCATAGTGGCAATTTGGCCCAGCATGTGGCTCAAACCCAAGCTTTTGTGGCGCAAATGCAGTTGCTTGGCCCAAAACTTGGCCCGATTTTTCTGCAACTTGGCCCAGCCTATAGCCCAGCCAATTTTGGCGATTTGCAGCAATGGCTAGCGGCTTGGGATCATAATGTCGCGTTGGCGGTTGAGGTGCGCCATCGTGGTTGGTTTGTAGCACAAGCAGCTCAACGCTTGAATGGTTTATTAGCTGAGCATGGCGTTGGCCGCGTTTTAGTTGATGTTCGACCCATTAATACTGGCGTAACCAAGGATCAAGTCATTTTAGATGCGCGACGTAAAAAGCCCAGCGTACCCTATCATGTCGATGTAACTGCGCCGTTTGTCTTGCTACGCTTTATGGGCCACCCCGATTTAGCGATTGACCAGCCGTTGCTGGCGCAATGGGCCGATACAATTGTGGCAATGTTAAATGATGGCCTGACGGTCTATGCGTTTATGCATTGCCCCGTTGAAGAGCGTTCGCCAGAGATGTGCGAAATTTTGGCGCAGGCCTTGGTTGCACGCGGAATTGACTATCCCTTGCCTACGCCACCAGCGCCAATTCAACAACTTTCGATGTTTTGATCAAACGGCGGCTTCGTGGTACTGTTGCCAGTGGGAGTACATGGGGTCTGGTGGCCTCGTCAGTCTTCAAAATTGGTCGGCGCTATGACGAATAGCGTTGGTGTGTTCGATTCGCACGTACTCCCGCCAGATACGAATTCACGAGCCAAATTGCTGAGGAAATCGCTATTTGCGTTTCCGCCAAAAGGTGTGTTATAATCGGCTTTCGTGCGAGTTGTGACATTTAAACAAGTCAACTTTATCTGGGTAAGTGTACCCCGCACACCATAACGTAGAACCACAGTAGGGAATGGTCAATTAAGGGGCCGCAGGGCGCGACTACCAATTTTCCATTCCTGTTCCGTTGTCTTTTTGTCAGCGGCTAACGGTATTTGTAATAGCAGGAGCCACAACCAACATGGCTAAGCAAAAGTTTGAGCGGAATAAGCCCCACATCAACATTGGGACGATCGGGCACGTTGACCACGGCAAGACGACCTTGACCGCTGCCATCACCAAAACCATGGCACTGCGTGGCCGCGCTGAATTCCGCGCCTTCGACCAAATCGACA
>JAIUOC010000009.1:300000-389409 GCA_020161265.1 Chloroflexota bacterium
CCCCATTTGGCCCAACCAGCCTACAATTCGAGCAAACTCAAGCCCTGAGCCTAGCGTTGCAACCTGAGCTCCGCCAACTCAGCCTATTTGTGCCAGCCGATATACAACAATTGCAATTGCGCAATCAGCCAAGCCAACAAAATGGGCGCAACTTGGGTTTGCTGCTCAGCCACCTCAGTTGGCAAGAACTTGGTTCAAAGGGCTGGGCGGCTTTACCTGATGCTACGCCGTTTAATCCCGGTAATTTGGCCTTGCTCTGTGGCGTGGTGCTATTGCTTAGCCTTGGCTTGGCGCGGCATTGGCTAGCGCTCGCTGGCAGCGGCTTGAGCCTTGGCTTGGCGGCCTTGGCTTGGTCAGGCAATTGGCTCAATCGGGCGGCGATCAACAGCCTCAGCCAATTGTTGCTGGTGGCAGCCTTGGCCGTTGGCGCATACCATATTTGGCAGCGTTGGCCACGAGCAGTTAATTGGCGCTGGCTATTAGTGGCGATTTGGCTGATCACAACGCTCTGTTTGTGGACTCCAACGGTGCAATATGATGGCGTTGGTTATTACGCCTATTTGCGTTCGGCGGGCATCGACCACGATTTTGATTTTAGCAACGAGTTTAGCCAAACTCCCTTAGAAATCAACACTGGGGTGAAATTGACCAAAACGGGCTACGCCGCCAATCCTTGGAGCGTTGGCCCAGCCATGGCGTTCGCCCCGTTGTGGTGGCTCGGCCATGGCATTGCCCTGCTCGGTGGTTGGCCCAGCGATGGCTATAGTCAACCGTATCTTGCTTTGACCACGTGGGGCAGCGCCTTGGCTGGATTAATCTTCATCCTGAGTTGCGAGGCACTGCTGCGCCGCCAATTTAGCCCTAAAATCGCCGCCCTAGCCACCATCAGCATCTATCTTGCTAGCAATTTGCTCTATTACAGTCTATTTCAAGGAGCCTATGCCCACAGCCTTTCGGCGGCCTGCGTCAGTTTGATGGCGCTTGCCAGTATGCGTTTGCGCGAACAACCAAGCCTTGGGCGTTGGGCGCAACTGGGCTTGAGCATGGGCGCAACCATCGTTAGCTATTGGATTGGCGCATTGGTGCTGATTCTGCCAGCGCTGCTGCTTTGGCCGTTGCTAGTTGGCCAACAACGCCTAGCATGGCCGAATTTAATCAAAGGCCTTGGCATCGCCGCGCTCGCTGGCCTGCTTGTGGTGTTGCCGCAGTTGGCGATGTGGCGTTTACTGTATGGCGAGTGGCTGACAATACCGCAAGGTGGCAATTTTGCCACGCCGCGCAGCAGCCAACTTTGGCCAATGCTGGTTGGTTCGCTGTACGGCATGCTCTGGTGGACACCAATCTATCTGCTAGGGTTGGTTGGCTTAGGCTTGAGCATTCGCCAACGGCAAGCTTGGCCATATCTGGCGGCAGTCATTATTTATTTGATTTATATTTCGCGTTTGCCTGATTGGCATGGCAGTGGAGCTTTTGGTTTACGCCGTTTGACCACGCTTGCGCCTTGTTTGGCTTGGGGCGTGGCAGCCCTGCTACACCGTTGGCGACGCTGGCCAAGCACAGCAATCGGCTTAATCGCAAGTTTAGTCGGCTGGAATCTCGCCTTGATGGCACGCTACATCACCTATGCGATTCCACGGGGTTATCCAGCGATTGCCGAATTGCCACTCAGCGCCATTTTGCTCTCCGACCAACCCCTAGAGGCCTCACGGCTTGGTTTATTGATGCGCAATGGTTGGTTTGGCAGCCAACTAAGTAATTTTCAAGGGCGTAGTTTATGGGTATTTTTGGGGCTATTGGGCAGTACTGCTGGAGTTTTGGCAATTTGGAGGTGGTTGGGGCGAGCCAACTCGCCAAGCCTAAATCAAGAGACTTAGCGAGTTAGCAAGGTTAATTGGATCACTTGTGGGCATCGCGCAAAAAGCGGCGCACTACCTCGCGCACTGAATTTTTATCAGTCGCGGTGCACAAATAAATATGAATATCGGGATTCAAACCGAGTTGTTGGCGCAGATCAGCTTGGCTAATGACGGTGTTTAAATCGCTTTTATTGGCCACAACCGCATACGGCACTTCACCATGATCGCGAAATTGGGCCAAAATTGCCGCTGCATCGTCGATCGTGGCTGGTTGCGAGAGATCGACAAGCACCAAAAAGCCGTTCATGTTTCTGGCTAAAATGTCGCGCATAAATTCAAAACGGTTTTGGCCAGGCGTACCATACAGACGCAAAGTATAATCATCGAGCGCCACCCGCCCATAATCCATTGCCACGGTGGTATTGGACTTGATGCGTTGCTCATCGGGCGATGAGGTGGCTTTATCGGTATCGACAACGGCAATATCCGATAATGATCGAATAAAGGTGCTTTTGCCCGTGTTAAAGGCTCCGGTGATCACGAGCTTAAATGTTTCCACAGGAATGCTCCTTTCATTTAGCGCAAGCTCAGCGCCCAACGGTAAACATCTTCATAGCGGGTTGCCGCAGTATCCCAGCTAAAATCGTGGGTCATGGCCCGCCGCACAAAATAGCTCCAATCATTGGGGTAGCGATAGGCGGCTAACGCTCGGCCTAGCCCATGCAGCATAGCATCAACGTTGTAATCGCTAAACACCACGCCAACTCCTTCTGGTTGGCTCATATCGGGCACGGTATCAACCAAGCCGCCAGTTGCCCGTACCACTGGAATTGTGCCATAACGCATTGAGATCATTTGGCTCAGACCGCATGGCTCAAAGGCCGAGGGCATGAGAAAAATATCAGCTCCAGCATACACCCGTTGTGCTAAGGGTGCATTAAATCCAATATAATTTGCCACCCGTTCAGGCACAAACCGACTGGCATCGCGGAAGGCATCTTCATAGGGGCCATAGCCTGAGCCAAGTACCATTAGTTGGGCATCGGTTTCAGCAATAATCCGACCTAAGCCTTGCACAATCAGATCAATGCCCTTTTGACTATCAAGCCGTGAAACAACCGCCACTAACGGCACATCGGCCCGCTCTGGCAGGCCAACTTCGCGTTGTAATGCCGCTTTACAGACAGCCTTGCCCGCCAAATCATCAACACTAAATTGCTGGGCAATATGCTGATCAGTTGCCGGATCAAAGTGGCGTGGATCGATTCCATTCAAAATGCCAACCAAGCGATCCGAACGTTCACGCAGCATATGATCTAGCCCAAAGCCATATTCAGATCGTTTGATTTCATCGGCATAGGTTGGGCTAACGGTGGTAATCACATCGCTGGTATAGAGCGCCTGCTCCATCAGATTCAATTCGCCAAAGGCATCGTAGACCCCAACCAAGGGCCAAGCATCGTTGGCAAAGCGGCCTTGATGCGCCAAATTGTGAATCGTAAAGACTAAGGCTGGCCGAGCTGCATTGCCCCAAGCGATCCGAATTGCGGCAGCCGCATGCCAATCGTGGGCATGGATCACATCGGGCCACCAATTCATTTGGCGACAGGCTTCTAAGGCAGCGTGGCAAAAGAGGGCGAAACGCACATCATCATCGCCATGACCATAAATCGTGGTGCGCGACCCAAAGAAATATTGATTTTCAATAAACCAAGTTTGTTGATCGGCAGTTGCCCAAAGTTGGCATTCTTCGCTACGCCAATCCAAACCAACCGGAAAATTATCGCGGAGTTGCCCTAAATTCCAGCGCAAAGGGTCAATCGTACCATATCGCGGAATCACCAGCCGAACATCGAGTCCTCGCCGACGAAGTACCTCTGGCAATGCACCCGCCACATCACCCAACCCCCCGACCTTGACAAATGGAACGCTTTCCGCTGCCAGAAACAAGACCTTCATGGTAGCCCCTTTGCGCTCGCGACAGGAAAGGGCATCCTGTGCTTGCCTGCATTATACTCGTTCAGTTGGCTTGATAGAAGAGTGCTTTTGCTGTGCCATGAGCCAAAAATAGCCTGAAATTAACGCAAAAACGGGCATGATCGCCCTGCAATCACACCCGTAACCCCATTCCTAAAACTATTGATTAATTCGTTGTTCTTCATCACCAAACACAATGCCCAACGAGCGGCCAGTTCGCACCATTTGGCCATCAACTGGCACTGGCTTAATTTTGTTGGCACATTCAAGCAATGGCACGGTGATCAATTGATCGTTTTGGATTGCCACTAGTTGGCCAAAGCGCCCTTGGGAGATGGCCCAAACCGCACCAACCCCATAGCGCGAGGCCAAAATTCGATCGATTGGCGTAGGCGAGCCACCACGTTGAATATGTCCCAACACGACTGCGCGGGTATCTTTGCCAGTTAATTCAGCCAATTGATTGGCAACGTAATAGCCGATCCCGCCGAGCAAGCCTTCACGTTGGTAAATTGCCTCGCCGCCAGCTGGCATTGCACCCTCAGCCACGATGATGATGCTAAACGAAGCACCAACGCCATCACGTTCGCCAATTTTGTGCGCCAAGGCGCGTAAATCGAAGGGAATTTCAGGAATCAGGATGGCATCGACTCCGCCAGCCAAGCCAGCGTGCAAGGCAATCCAGCCAGCATGACGACCCATGACTTCAAGCACCATCACCCGATCATGGCTTTCGGCGGTGGTGTGCAAGCGATCTAGGGCATCGGTAGCAACCCCAATCGCTGTATCAAAGCCGAAGGTTTGGTCAGTGCCGACTAAATCGTTATCGATAGTTTTGGGCACGCCAACCACTGGCAAACCAAAGCTACCCAAATCGTGGGCGATCGATTGACTGCCTTCGCCGCCTAAGACCACGACTGCATCGATACCTTCAGCTTTGGCATTGGCCACAAATTCTTGGTAGGATGCATCGTTGCGCACCAGCTCGCCATCGGCATTTTTGTGCCAACCAAAATTACCTTTATTGGTGCTGCCCAAAATCGTGCCACCGCGACCGAGCAACCCGCGCACTTCTTTCAATCCTAAAGGCCGCAGGCGCGGCGTACCAACTAAACCCTCAAAACCATCTTCAATCCCAACGACTTCCCAGCCATGTTCTAGCACTGCCGATTTTACAAAGGCTCGAATAACACCGTTTAAGCCTGGGGCATCGCCACCACTGGTTAAAATTGCAACTTTGCGAATGGCCATGGCACAACTCCTTAATATCTATATCTGCATGAAATCAAGCCCGATTAATTATGGCTATCCTAGCACTATCAGGTTGGCTCTGGCAAGGAATATTCATACGACCCATGGTTATGGTTTAGTTACCGATTTAATCAGTCGCATGACCGACTACGATCAACTTAATCAGGATTAGGCTAAAACCAATTCGTTTTATGGAGGCAAACCAATGCCATTTGGAATTCTAAATGTTGGCTACGATTCAACCAATTATTATCTGGTTGGCTCGACCTATGGTTTTTTGTTGGTCGATGCTGGCTGGCCAGGCACATGGGGCAAATTTATGGCCGTACTCAAACGACATGACGTGGATTTAGCGCAAATTCATTCCATGCTGATCACCCATTATCACCCCGATCACGCTGGTTTGGTACAAGAACTTAAATCCAAGGGCATTCAGCTGATTGTGGTTGAAGAACAACAACCAGCCATTCCCTTGCTCAAAAGTTTAATCAAGCCCGAACTGAACTATCAGCCGATTACGCCCGAAGATACCACCGTCATCACCACTGCGCAAAGCCGCGAATGGTTAGACTCAATCGCCATCGCTGGCGAGATCATCCACACACCAGGTCACTCAGCCGATAGCATTAGTTTAGTGCTCGATCAGGGTATTGCTTTTACTGGCGATTTACAACCTTATGCCGCCGATGCTGAGAGCCAAGCCTTGGTTGAACGCAGTTTTCAGGCCTTGCGCGAACGTGGCGTGGAGTGGCTCTACCCAGGCCATGGCCCAATGCGGCCACTGATTTATGCCAGCCAACAGGTTAAACTTTGCCCCGATGACCCAAGCTAGGTGAGGTCGTAACTAAAAAACAGTGCAATCTCGCGCGGGTCAAGCGCAGAAGGATCGTACAATTGCCAATCGCTGCCACACCAACCGAAGCCGACTGTTCGGTAAAACGCAATTGCGGATGGATTAGTCGTTTGAGTTTCGAGCCACAAACAACGTGCCGATAATTGCCGCGCCGCCGCGATCGCTGCCGTGAGCAATTGTCGGCCCAAGCCCCGCCCACGATAACGCCGATCGACATAGCAATGTTCGAGCACTGCCCGTCGATTCCATTGTTGATATTCGACTGCCGCCAAACCCACCACCTGAGCTTGAGCTTCGGCCACAAGTACCCAATCGTGCTGCGGCAAACGCGCATAATCCTCGCTCAAATCGTAATGCTTTTCAAACGGGCTAGCCAAATCGACTAACCCCAAGCGCATGGTTAACTCACGTTGGTGCAATTGATAGATCGTTGTAGTGCTAAAACTGGTGTCGAGCAAGCCAATCGCCGCCTGATCATGCGGCCAATTTAATTGCCGCAATTGAATTTCGTTCATGAAGCCTCACTTTTTTTGGTGTTCAATCACAGCCGAAGCTGAAACTTACTGGTACAATAGACACATCGATCTTAATGTTTAATCAACGAGGCTTGCCTCATCGAGTTTATACAACACATGAAGTTTCATATCATTACTTTAGGCTGTCCGAAAAATACCGTCGATAGCGAAGGCATGCATGGCATTCTGACGCGCGAAGGCCACACCGCCGTCGATAGCAGCGATGGTGCCGACGTGGTGATCGTCAATACCTGTTCGTTTATCAACGCTGCCCGCGAAGAAACCGTCGGCGTGTTGCAAGAGCTAGCCAACAACAAAGCGCCAGGCCAAAAATTAATTGCGGCTGGCTGTATGGCCGAAAGCCATGGCGATGTCTTGCGTTCACGCGTGCCCAAGCTCGATGCCACCCTCAGCACCAAAGAATGGATGCGCATCGGTTCAGTTGTGGCAGGGAGCAGTGCGCCTAGCAAAACCACAGGCTTTGGCATTCCCTTGATGGGCGGTGCACCAAGCGCGATGCCCAGCACTGGGCTTAATCTTAGCCTCACACCTGCTTCAACTGGCGATAGCCTCGGAGCCTATGGCGATTGGCGCACAACCGCGATTACCCGCAACAAACGCGGCCCTTCAGCCTATCTCAAAATTTCCGATGGCTGTAATTTGCGCTGTGCCTTCTGTACAATTCCATCGTTCAAAGGCGATATGCGTTCGAAGGCGGTTGGCTCGATTTTAGGCGAAGCCCGCGAGTTAGTCGAGGCGGGAGTCCAAGAAATTATCTTGGTCGCCCAGCACCTCACCGATTATGGCCGCGATTTGGGCATGAAACAAAATGGCCTTGGGGTTTTGCTCGAAGAGTTGGCCGCAGTTGTGCCAGCCGACCGCTGGATTCGGCTGATGTACGCATATCCGCAATCGGTTACGCCCGATTTGGTCGAAACCATGGCGCGGCTGCCACAATTGTGTCATTATGTCGATATGCCATTGCAGCATGCCCACCCTGATACCTTGCGCCGCATGCGCCGCCCACCCGACACCGATAAAACTAAGGCAATTGTAAACTCGTTGCGCCAAGCCATGCCCGATTTGTCACTACGTACAACGTTTATTGTGGGCTATCCTGGCGAAACCCGCGATGAATTCAAAGCCTTGCTCGAATTCCTCGAAGAAATGCAATTTGATCGGGTGGGGATGTTCCGCTATTCGCTAGAGCCAGGCACAGTTGCTGGCGAATTGCCTGATCAAGTAGCTGAACGGGTCAAAGAGCGGCGTTGGAACGAAGCCATGGCGGTGCAACAAGTGATTTCGCGTGCTCGCACTGCGCGTTTTGTCGGCCAAACCATGAAGGTATTGGTCGAAGGCACTGGCACTGATGATGATGGCCGAGCGATTGTGGTTGGGCGTTCGTATCGCGATGCCCCCGAAGTTGATGGCTTGGTCTTTGGCTATGGCGCTGCCGATGTTGGTCAATTTGCCAATATTGCTATCAACAAAACCACCGATTACGACCTATGGGGCGAGATCGTCTAAGCAAACTTCTCCCCTAGCTCAAAATAAAAAGCCCCTTGCCGCAGTGGGCAAGGGGTTGGGGTGAGGGAACTTAGACCCGCGCATAGCGATTTTGCGCATCGCGGCTGAGTTGCTTAAGTTGAGTTGGATCGTTACGAGCCAAATAATCAACAACATAGCTCAGGGTCAAATCAGGATAATCATCGAGCAAGCCATCGAGCACTTGTTGCACAACCATTTGCACAAATTCATCTTGGCTTAATTCAGGGCTATAAACATAGGCCAAACCATCGCGGGTGCGGTGCAAAATACCTTTTTCAGCCAAACGGCTCATCGTGGTCATCACAGTCGTGTAGGCAATATCGCGGCGATGTTGCAACGAACGATGAATTTGCTTAACCGTGCCTTGAGTTTCTTTCCATAACAATTCCATAATTTCGGTTTCCAACGGGCCAAGGACTTTTACCAAACCATCTTGGGTTGGGCTGAAACGAAAGCGCATTTTCAAACTCATCATCGGCTCCTTCTTTGATTGAGATCTGGTGCAACGGGTTGTTCTTAGCTGCCTTGAGTGTACGCCCTTGCAAGAATCGGTACTAGATCTGAAGATTACAAAGACATTACGTAGTACGAGGTTACTATGAAACAAATTTCTGACGAATCGATTCGCCAAGCGATGCAGAGTGCCTTCCCACCTGCCGATGCCCGCGTAACTATGTTTTATGAGATGCAGGAATATCATTTGGGCTGGCGTAATGCTCAACTTGAGCCAACCCAAGCCGATAGTGGCAAGTTGTTGCGCCCACGCTTTTGTTTGCTCGCCTGTGCTGCGGTTGGCGGCGATCCCCAACAGGCTGAGCCTTTAGCTGCCGCGATTCAGCTTTTACATGATTTTTCGCTCATCCACGATGATATTGAAGATCACAGCCCAACTCGCCGTGGCCGCGAAACCGTGTGGAAATTGTGGGAAGTTCCGCAAGCGATCAATGTTGGTGATGGCATGTTTACGCTTGCCCAGCTTTCATTATTTCGTTTGGCAGAAGTTGGGGTCGAATCATCGGTCGTGGTCGAAATTGCGCGGCGCTTTAATCAAACAATTATTCGTTTGTGCGAAGGCCAGTATCTCGATATGTCGTTTGAGCAACGCCTCGACATTAGCGAAGGCGATTATTTGGCGATGATCAGCCGCAAAACGGCGGCATTAATCGCCGCTGCGGCTGGTTTAGGGGCAATTTTGGGCAATGCCAACCGCGAACAAGCCGCCGCCCTGTATAATTGGGGTGAAGCCTTGGGCTTGGCCTTCCAAATCGAAGATGATATGCTCGGCATTTGGGGCGCAGAAGCGGTAACAGGCAAGCCCGATGCTCACGATATTTGGGGCCGCAAAAAAAGCCTGCCGATTATTCATGCTCTAGCTCATGCCGATGCTGAGGATGGTGGCAAGCTGGCGGCGATTTATCAAAAAGAACAGCTTGCAGCCAGCGATATTCAAACTGTGCTGACAATTTTAGAGCGCACTGGCTCACAAGGCTATACTGCTGGCGTAGCCAAGTTCTATCACGAGCAAGCTTTAGCCGCCTTAGCCGATTTACAAGGCGAGGCCGAGCCAATCGCCGAGTTGCATGCATTAACCAAACAATTATTGGGACGAGTGAAATAGTTGGGCAATCAGCGCTGCTGGTCTAGCCCAGCAATCTGCTAACCAAGGAGTAAAGGTTGGGCTACGGCCTTGCTGCTAGCCACCGAGAATACATGATGCGAATATTGTTGCTAACAGCCGAATATTTGCCCCAACCTGGGGGCGTTGGCGATTACACTGCCAAATTAGCCGAAGCCTTAACCGCGCTCGGCTGTCAGGTTTGTGTGCTCACTGCTGGCGAAGGTGCTGAACAAAGCGAGCCATGGCTGGTTTGGCGCAGGGTGCGCGGCTGGGGCCGTAAGCTGCATCAGGATGTGCGCAACGCTGCCAAGCAATTCGAGGCCGATATTGTGCATATTCAATATCAGACTGGCGCATACGAGATGAAGCCTGCGGTCAATTTGCTGCCTGCGGCGCTCTCGGTGCCAAGTGTCGTAACCCTGCACGATTTGCGTATGCCCTATTTGGCTCCTAAAGTTGCGCCGTTGCGCCGCTATGTTACCCGTCTGCTGATCGAAAATGCTCATGCCGTGGTGGTTACCAATGCCGAGGATGAATCGCGCTTGGCTGGCGATGCACCCAGCAGCAATCCCGATATTTATACCTTGACCCAGCCATTGGAGCCGCCAGCTCACTTAATTCCAATTGGCGCGAATATCGAGGTTGCGCCATTAGCCGACCGCCAGCAGCTACGCCAGCAGTTGGGAGCCAACCCCGAAACGCTGTTATTGGGCTATTTTGGCTTGCTCAATAGCACCAAAGGCGTGCACACCATCGTTGAATCGTTGCAATATTTGCCAGCAACCACCCGCCTCGTGATTATCGGCGGTGGCACAGGCACGCCCGAAGATGAAACCTACGCTGAACAGTTACGCGCCACGATCAGCCGCCTCGAGCTTGATCAGCGTATCCATTGGACGGGCTACCTGAGTGCTAGCGAGGTTTCCCGTACCTTGCAAGCACTCGATTGCGCGGCTCTGCCATTTAGCGATGGTGCATCATATCGCCGTGGTAGTTTGTTGGCGATGCTCGCCCATGGTGTGCCAACAATCACCACTCCACCGCATGTGCCAATCGATCCTTCGCTGCGCCATGAACGTGATGTGCTGTTAGTCGAGCCAGATGATGCAATTAATTTGGCTTTAGCGGTTGAGCAAATCGCCGCCAACCCCGAATTACGCCAACAATTGAGCCAAGCTGGCCAACGCATCGCCTGCTCATTCCGCTGGGAAACCATTGCCCAATTGCATACGACGCTCTATCAACAATTGCTCGACGCGCAGCAAACCAAGCACGAGCATGATGAGGGGTCAGCATTCAGCGGCTAGGGGTCAGAGAGACGGAACCACGAAGACCACGAAGAGCACGAAGATCAAGGCTCATGCTGTCCGCCAAGCATTCGACATCTGCTATACTGACGTGGCGAATGCTTGGTGAGGATTATGCAACGTTTTAACCCCAAACGCTATTTCGATTTACGCAATCGGCTGCAAAGCGATCAACAACGCCTCTGGGCTTTGTTCAGCACATTGATCATCAGTTTGGTGCTAACGACGCTGGTGCTACGGATCGCCCCACCTGCCACTGAAACTGGGCGCTTGATTTTTCGGCCTGTTGATTCGGTGACCGAGGACGACCGCACCCAAGCTGAGCAACCACCACCAACCTTGCCCCCAGCGATCGAACCGCAAAATCTGGTCGAGGTGAGCACAGTTTTGCCTCGCGCCGCCGAAGCGCCGACGATTATCGATGATATTCGCTTTACATCCGAGCAAAATCTGACCGTCGCCAATATTCAAACTCTGCTAGATGCGCAGCCTGGCACGCTCAAAGCCGCTTTGGTAACAGTTGGCGATCGCAATTTATCGCTGGCCGAGGTTGTGGTTGGCCAAGCTTATTTGTATAGTCTTAATCCCAAGTTGCTACTAGCCTTGCTCGAATTTCAACAAGGCCTGCTGACCAATCCAACTCCCAACCCCGATCAACTCGATTGGGCCATGAAATATCAGGGTGAGGATGAAAAGTGGCGCGGCTTGCATGGCCAAATTCGTTGGGCCGCCCGCGAATTGCGGCGTGGCGTGCGCGATTTCGCCTACGTTACTGAGTTGCAATATCGCGATAAAGATGTCAAAGGCCCAATTCCCGCTGGTTTAAACCCTAGCTCGTATGCTGTGGTGCGGATGTTAGCCCAAACCATGACTCCCGAAGAATTGGCGAAAGTGCTCAGCGATGGCAGTTTTGTCGCAACTTACAGCAAATTTTTCGAAGATCCCCGCCAAACGTTGGGCCAAGTGCCAGCGCCAGCAACGCCATTTTTACGTTGGCCGCTACGCAATGTCACCTATATCACCTCATTTTTTGATCACGAATATCCCTTTCTAACGCCCAATCAATCCTTGGTGAGTTGGTGGGGACGACGCGAAACCCAAATTTCCTACGATGGTCATGATGGCTGGGATTATGGTGCACGACCGCCCGAAGCAGTGGTTGCCGCCGCTGATGGCACGGTGGTTTGGGCCAGCAACTCTGATGATGGTTGCGGTGTGCCAGCTAAAGGCGTGGTGCTCGATCATGGCAATGGCTATCGCACGCTCTATTGGCATCTCAGCGAAATTTCGGTCGAGCTTGGCCAAGCCATCAAAGGCGGCGAACAATTAGGGATTGTTGGCTCAACTGGCTGTGCGATCGGCCCACACTTGCACTTTCAAACCCAGTATCTTGGCCGCAACACCGATCCGTATGGTTGGTGCTCAAGCGAACCCGACCCCTGGAGCAGTTATCCGGTTGGCACGGCTTCGCGTTGGCTTTGGGCCGATCGCCCGAATCCTTGCGATCTTGGGCAAACCATCGCGGTTCGGCCAAGCGACCAAGGTTTTAGCCGCAGCGAGGGCAATTGGCAAAACGCCCCGATTGGCGCTGGTGGCGAAACGCTTTGGATCACCTCGCAAATTCCCATGACCAGCACTGAAACTCTGACCGATACGATCTCGGATTTGGCAGGCGTTGCGACACCCCAACCAACCCCCAGCCAGCCACCAAGCACCGCCACTTGGCAAACCAGCATTCCCAGCGCTGGGCGCTACCGCGTATTGACCTATATTCCCTACTACTACAACGGCCACGATGATGCAGTCGCCGCCCATTATGTGATTGAACATGCCGAAGGTCGCAGCGATGTGGTGGTCAATCAGTTTGTGTATGCCAACGAATGGGCCGATCTTGGCACGTACACCTTTGACCCTAGCAAACCGGCCAAGGTCGAGCTAAGCAACGAAACCAGCATGGCCGACCAAGGGATTTGGGTTGGCACAACCGTTTGGCTACCTGCCGATTGACAATCCGCTTCAATAATGATACATTATATCAATAATCTGGTCGTGCAAAGCGCGGCCACTTTTTTGGCAATTCTATAATGATATACAGTATCAATATGAAGCAAAATAGCCCAAATTATCAATTGCCCAAGGCTGTGCATCAAGTAGGCCGACCACTATTCGAGCAACAATGTTGGTGTTGGGGTCACGATGTGCGGCGTAGCGCAGGCAATTTGCTGCTGGAATATGGCGCAACGCGCAGCCGTGTGCCTACCGAGCAACGGGGCAGTAGCAATTATTATTTTCAATTGAGCTGTGGAGCGAGATTGGATTTGTGGGGTTGGGGTTTGTGGTATGGCGATGGCTATGCGCCAAGCCTGTTTTTGCGCCGCGATAAACTGCAAGTTGGATTGATTGAGCGGGCAGCGCCGCTGTGTGATGTTTGGTCGCTCAGCCAAATTCCAGCCGTTCGAGCGCCGCATACTTGGGCTGAATGGCTGTGTATGACCAGCTTGCTCGGTCATTGTTGCACATGGATTGCCGCCTACGAGCAGTGGGTTATCGCGCAGGCAGGGCTTAATTATCGCCAAACATGTGTCGCCGATTGGCAGAAACCAGCCTTGCCAGCCCACGAAATGGCTGAGCGCTGGCAACAACTAAACGATTTAATTATTGCCAGCCAAGAAAACCTCAGCCTAACTGCGGTTTAGGCTTGATCAGCCAACCATTGGGCAGCTTGTAAGGTGTTTTGCAGCAACATCATATTAGTGACCGGGCCAGTACCGCCTGGTACCGGGGTAATTGCGCTCGCAACCTTGCTGGCACTTTCCCAATCAACATCACCAACCACTTGGCCTTCAGCCACTTCGTTGATGCCAAAATCGAGCACCACTGCGCCAGGTTTGAGCATCTCGCCAGTGACCAAGCCAGCCTTGCCGACCGCCGCCGCCACAATATCGCCTTGGCAAATAACCTCGGCCAAATTGGCAGTACGTGAATGGCAAATCGTGACGGTGGCATGCCGCGCCAACAACAATTGAGCCAGCGGTTTGCCGACCACATTCGAGCGGCCAACCACCACCGCATGCTTGCCAGCCAGACTAATTTGATAGCGATCGAGCAAGGCCATGCCACCAGCAGGCGTATTGGGCACAAGCGCGGTCAAGCCTTGAGCCAAGCGGCCTGCGTTGGTCGGGTGCAACCCATCAACATCCTTTTGGGGATTGAGCGCGGCTACCGCACCATCAGCCGAGAGTTGGCTAGGCAACGGCATTTGAATGATAATGCCATGAATCGCAGAATCGTTGCTGGCTTGTTGAATTGCCGCTTCTAAGGTCGCTTGATCGCAGGTTTCTGGCAAGCGTTGCAGGGCAAAGCCAAAGCCAACCCCTTCGCATGAACGCCGAATTGAACGCACATACCAATCGGAAGCAGCATTACCCGCCACTTGAATCACCACCAATTGGGGAGCATAACCAGTGCGAGCTTTGAATTCAGCCCCTTGTTGGCTAATTTGAGCCTTCAATTCCTTGGCCAACCCACGACCATCAAGCAAAAGCGCTGTCATAACATCCTTTACAAATAAAAGGCGGAGCCTGCGCTCCGCCATCGTTGGAAAACCATTTAGCCCTGAAGCTGTTGATTGACTAAGGCCATCACCGCCTCAGTATCGTCGTGCAGGGTTGCAGTTAGCTTGGCAACCTCGGCACGAGTTTCGCGCACATAAAATTGATCTTCGAGCGTGTTGAGATTAATTTCAACGTTGAGCAAGGCGCTGCGTACAGCCGCTTGAGCCAAGAGCACCGCCACGCCCACATCGCTCACTGCCGCTGAATTGCCTTTTTGAGCGGCTGGGCTACACAATGGCAAAATTGCCGCTGCCGCTTGGGCCGCCCTCAATGGCACATCAGTCGCAATCCGCGTCGCTTTTTGGATGGCATCGCGGCGAATCGCAATATCGGCGGTCGTTTCACGCGGCAATTTATAGGCTGCGCTCAAACGCCGAAATGCCTCAACATCAGCATCGGCTAGCTCTTGCAATTCGCGGCGCAACGACTCAGAGCGATCCATCAAACCACGAATTTCATCCTCGACCTCGGCATATTTCTTTTTGCCAAGCGTCAGCGAACAAACCATTGAAATCAAGCCTGCGGCCATTGCCCCAGACACGGCTGCAACACTACCGCCACCTGGCACTGGCTCCTTGGTTGCAAGCTGATCCAAAAATTCGGTGATTGGCACCTGTAATAGGGTCATAACGACCTCCTTGGTGTTGAATCAAGTTCATATTGATCGTACCACATCTAAGCATACGTGCGGTTGAACGATTATGATCCATCGTTGCTTAAAGTGGGCCAAACTTGATCAAGTAGAGCAACATTCCAAGGCATAAATAGGTACCATAGGCAATATACAGCGTGCCTTCGCCTTTGATTTGGCGCAGCGCCAAAATCCCAATTGAGGCGATCCCTGCCAAACCCATGCCATACATCAGCGCTCCGCCAAGGTGTCGCCAACCGACGGTTGCGCCCATAAAAAAGGCCAAATAAACATCGCCTAAGCCAAACGGCGCATCAGTATCAGGAAAAAGCAGCAGCGAGCCAGCAAAAAAGAGCAAAAACAACAAGCCAGCAATCAACGAGCCAATCAGCGAATCTTTAAAGCTAATCGTTAAAAAAGCCGAGCCAAGAAACGCAACCACAGTTGCAATCATCACCAGCAGCACATCAATCAGCCGTACCTTCCAATCGACTGCGCCAACCACAATATAAACCAAGCTGATTAGATACCAATACAAGCCTTGCAGTGAAGCACCATAATCGTGATAGCAAACCCAAGCCATCAAGCCACTGGCTGCCGCAACCAACAAACCCACCCAAGTTGGGCCACCAAGCAAGGGGTGACGTGGCGTTGGCAAAGGATTCGCAGCTTTGGGGTCGGTGGCGATTTGGGTAATCCATGGGTTGAGGCCAAAACCAAGCGCAATTCCAACCACAAGCACAATTGCTGGCAACATAGGCTGATTATCCTTGTAGAGCCGCTAGAGCTGCTGCTCGCATTATTTCAAGCGGTGCAGGCTGCTTGAACCACAAACTAAACGCCAAACCTGCTTGCCGCACCAGCATATCAAGGCCATCGTAGTGGGCCGCACCACAAGCCGCCGCTACTCGCAGCAACGGCGTTTGGCGATAAACCGTATCGTACACCATCAAGTCAGCATGCAACAGAGCTAAATCCAGCGGCGCAGGATCAGCATCCTTCCAGCCCAACGACGTGACGTTGATCAACAAGGTTGCAGCGGCAAGTTGTTCGGCCACTCGCTGATCATCGGCAGCTAACGCCAATTCATGTGGCAAAACTAAGGCTTGAGCACTGCTGAGCGTGCGGTTGATCAGGCTAATCTGTTGGCAACCTGCATTGCGTAAAGCCCAAAGTGCCGCCCGTGCCGCCCCACCTGCGCCGAGAATCACCGCCCGTTGGTTAGCGAGATCTGCGCCATAGGCTTGCAATGAGGCTTGCAAGGCAGGGGCATCGGTGTTATGGCCAGTCAAACTTCCATCGGCTTCACGCACAACCGTGTTGACCGCCCCAAGTTCTTGGGCAATTGCCACTGTGCGATCAAGCAAACCAGCAATCGCCACTTTATGCGGCAAGGTTACGTTGGCTCCCAGCATACCCTCAGATCGCAAACCGCGAACGCGGGCAGGCAGATCGGCGGCGGGAGTATGCCAACGATCATACTGCTGATTAATGCCAAGCGCCTGCAACGCAGCATTGTGCATTGCAGGCGAAAGACTATGAGCGACTGGATCGCCAATGATGCCAAGAGCAGCAGCTATTTGGGACACGCCAAAAACTCTTCTTGAAATTGCAAAAATTCGCTATAGTCGTTGGTGAAGTTGTGGGTTGGGCGTTCACCAGCAGCCACACACTTGGTCACAAAATAAGTCACATCTTCGGCGGCAGGCGAGGCAGCGGCTTGCAAGGCAAACAACCCAGGCGCACTAATTGGCCCAGGTGGCAAGCCGGGGTTGACCCGCGTGTTGTACGGACCAGCAGCACTATTAATTTGTTCAACCGTTAGCTGATCAAGCTTTGGCCACCAATTACCCGATTCACCTAAAATATACTGAATCGTTGGATCGGCTCCCAGTTGATTGCCAGCAAATTCTGGTTTCAGACGATTCCAGAAGGCGGCAGCAATCCGTGGCATTTCCTCGTTATTGCTGGCTTCGCGCTGCACAATCGAGGCTAAAGTCACCACTTCATGGACAGAGCGTCCAGTCGTGGCGCTACTCAACGGCGAATCAGCCCAGCGAATTGCAAAGGTATCGAGCATTTTGCGCACAATCTCTTCGCTAGTTGCATCAGAAAAGATTTCATAGGTATCAGGGAAGAGATAGCCTTCCAAGGTTGCACTATCTGGCAAGCTAGATAAAAAGCTATAATCGGCCTTGAATTGCGAGCCATCACGGGCCACAGCTAAGAAATCATCAGCACTAACGACCCCAGTCGATTCAATCACCGCCGCAATTTCTTCGATCCGCAATCCTTCAGGCACGGTAAAGCGCACCGCAGTTTGAACTTCTGGGGCAACCCGAAACATCTCTAAAATCTGATTGATCGTCATATTTGGGCTAATTTTGTAGGTGCCAGGATACAAATCGGTCTCGGCATTACGTAAATCGGCGAATACGCGGAAAACAATTGCCCGCCGCACCAAACCTTCAGATTCCAGATTGCTGCTGATCACCGCCAAACTTTCGCTAGGAGCGATGGTAAAATTTTTGGCAATATCGCTCTCGCCAGCAGGCTGAGTTAACTCACGCAGAAACAGGGTTGCAACACACGCGACAACTAGTGCGCCGATAGTGGCAACAATCAACAAAGCTCGAATTAAACGTCTCACAAGCATCCCTTATTATCTATAGGTAGCGTTGGCACACGCCAACAATCGTCGATAGCAAGCCTCAAAACCTTGGCTATTATAGCCTTGCGTTATCTATTTGACAACAACTGCTCCTTTCACAACCAGCGTTCACCCCATCCTAATAGGCTAAATCCTTAGGCAAGCATCTCGCTAAATCCTCACCTCTAGGGGTGAGTACCAAGTCGTCTCAACGAATGGGACTCACGCTTGTTAATGAGACTGCACAACGACTAGAAGTGTTGCTATACTAACAAGTATTCTTTTTGGATTCTTTGCTGGCTTGTTGCCAGTTGGATTGCGCTTGGCTGGTTGGTACGCCTGTATCAAGATATATTCCACGATTGAGTTTAGGCTAGGATTAATACTTGCTAGTGATTCGATCAGCGGATTGACTGAATAGCTAGCTAGTCATTGACATGACTTAAGGCCTGAGTCATAATAGTCCTACCGACATACCAACCAATCATCGCAGGATGGTGTTTTATGCAATGGAGCATGCGGCTACGTTCGCTCTGCATTCCTGCTCTATTGACGTTCATGATCGCTGGTTTTGCAGCGTTTATGCTCAGTCAACCGCACGCTAGCTTCGCTCAAGATAGCGAAGGTTCGCCACCTGATTGCCCTGGTTTGGGTGATCTCGGTGCTTGGTTCACCGCTGAAAACGAAGTTGTTATCATCAATCGTTCGAGTGTTTGTAGCTACGAGGTTGGTACGGCTGTCTATAAAAAATTCGATGCCGTGACCGATCATCAGGTGCTTTTCGCCTCACAAACTGATCAACTGCCCCCCAATACCCAACGCACCTATCGCCAAAGCTTAAACCCCTGTGCTGGCCAAATGAGTGCCTTTTTCGGGCCAGTGTTGCCAAGTTTAATGAACCAACGCTACAACGAGCGCTTGTTGGCAGCCAATCATTATGGCGGCACGAATTATTGTTTGCGCAGTTGTGATTCGGGTCAATTGCTGGGTTGGGTCGGGGTCAGCTCGAATGCAATTTTGCAAAGTTCAGCCCGCATTGGCATGAAAATCACTGGTGCCCCACCATGGCAAGTTGAGTTTCGCCTGACTGGCCCGATGACCATGACTCATATTGAGCAAATTGATCCTTATTTGTTCACGGGCAATACCTGGAATTTAAGCGACGTGCCAATTGGCGATTACACCATGAAGGCCACCTATATTGCCAATCCAGGCGTGCGCTGCGATAGCAAAACGATTCAATTTAAAGTTGCTAGCACCCCGCTGCCAACTCCTACGCCATCGCCAACCCCAACCCCAGTGCCAGTTTATCGGGCGCGAATCGTGCTCAATTCATTGGTCATTTGGGATGCTAATCGTGGTGATGGGCTAGCCAATTTCGATGGGTTTGTCCGGCCAGGCGATACCATTTCCTACACCCTTGCCATTCAAAATACTGGCAATATGCCCCTGACCAATGTACAAATCGTCGATCCCTTCTCGAATGCAACCAGCTTCGCGGGATTAAGCCTACCAGCGCCCCAAATTCAGCCAAGCCCTGATGGCTCCGGCCCGATTGGCTGGCAAATTCCCGTCTTGCAACCCAACCAGCGCATCGATGCCACCTTCCATGTGATCGTCAAAGAATCGATTCGCGGCACCTATACCCAAATTATCAATAATGCCAGCTTTGCCAGCAACGAAACTGGCCAACAGTGGAGCAACACCACCGAGCATATTTACAATCCCGATTTTGATCAGTAACTCAGGGATCGGTTGTTGGGGATCGGGGATCGGAAACCCGTAATCTGAAGCCTATCGAATACCTACTGCTTTTCACAAACTAATCTTTATAAAAATGCAGAGGGGTGAAAACCTCTCTGCATTTTTCGGCTTAAAGCGGAACGGAAGGGTGGTGAACGAGGGTTCAGGGTTCAGCCACCCAGAAACCGCGAAGAACACGAAGAACACGAAAGGCGGGTCATGCCAGCAACAATTACATAATTCTGAAATAAATAATAAGTCTCTGCTGCTTTATTTCAATGATGAGGCAGGCTGATCGATATTTGCCTCGCGCATAAACACCATTGCCAAGCCAACCACACCCCAAAACAGCGTCCCCATATGCGGAAACTCAATATTGAAGAAATAGTGATCGAGCAAACCAACCGCTAGCGCTGCCAAAATTGCTGCCTGCAAACCAATAATTGCATCGCTTACCGATCGTTCACAGCGGCGTGCAGCCTGAGTAGTTAGCACCAAAAAGGCCAGCGCAGTTAATATATAGAGGCCTAAGCCAACCAAACCCATACGCGAGCCAAGCGCCAAATACACACTACTCACGCCTGTTGTGAGATCAATGTTGGGTGCACGGCCAAAACCCACCCCAAATATCGGATACTCGCGCATAATCGCGATCGCATTGCGAAATTCGGCCAACCGCATTTGGTTCGCTTGATCTTTGAATTGAATGCCTTCGACGATCCGCTCGACAAAATCGCCACCCTTGCCTAAGCCCACAATCGCAATTGCCCCAGCAAGACCGCCAGCCCCAATTAACCACCACAATTGGCGATAGCGCACGGTTGCCAAAAACAAGCCTGCGATCATAAAGCCACCCAAGGCAGCTCGCGAGGAAGTCAAAAACACTGCCAAAGCAAAACTGGCGGTGATCAACCATAGCCATTTACGGCCTAGGACTGGGCGCTGAGCTAAGGCCTGACCAAGCGCAATCGCTCCCAGCAAGGCCATCATCCCACCAAAGCCATTGGGATCAACTGAGGTGCCAATCGCTCGCTCAAAGCCGCTGGGGTCGTCTTCGACATAGCGTAACACTCGACCACTCGTCGGATAACCAAGCGGAGCCAGAGCGGTCAAAAAGCGCAAGGCTAAAGCGTCGGGAGCAAAGCGCAAGCCAATGCCCAACAATGCCGCCGCCCAGCCAGCCAAAATCAGCAAGCGCAGCCACCAACGCGCCTGTTCCAGTGAATCAAGCGCATTTTGCACCCCCCAGAACAAGCAAATCCCTAGCAGCAATTTAAAATAATTATGCAGCAGCAAACTATCGGGTGAGCCATTCGAGCCGATGATGAAGGAGAAAAACGAACTAGCTAGCAGCAAAATCACCCATGGGGCGAGGCTACCCCAACGCCAAGTACGCTCAGGGTCAGCCAAGCTGCGCACCACCAACATGGCATACAGCGCCAATAACGCTAGTTCGAGCAAGGCTGGAGTTAGCCCAACTTTGAAAGGCAAAGTGCCAAATGGCAAGAGCGTTGCAACCAAAACCGTGGCCGTCAGCATCGAGTGGATCGAACGGGCAAACCATGCCCCGACCAACAGCGCCAGCAAACCAGCGACGACCAAAAAGCTCGGCACAAACGCGGCAGCAGCGCCTAAGCCAATGCCAACTAATGTGCCGCCAACAATCAAGCCAATTTCACGCCGCCGCCGCTGATCAAACGTTGCAAACATACCAAGCTACCTTTTATAACTGGGGATCGGGGATCGGTTGTTGGGGATCAGGTCATCCTTTTTTTGATCCACGAAGAGCACGAAGAGCACAATGTCTTTAACTTTTGCCACAAATTGCTCAAATTATAACTTCATCCCTCATAATTCATCCTTCATACTTCACCTGCTCTGCGCCTCTGCGTTAAAACTAAATTCCCTATGCTCTATGTTCTATGTTCTATGTTCTATGTTCTTCTAGCCTAGCATAAACTATGACAGCCCGACAAGCTCAAAGGCCAATTATTGCAAAATTGCAACCGAGCAAAAGCCCGCTTAAATAAAAAAAGCGCCAGCAGGCCACCTGCACATGGCACGCTAGCGTTACCCTATAGCAAAAAAGGGGGCCAGAACCGATTCTGGCCCGCGAACGGTCGTTCGGAGGTCGGCAGCCTTATACGAGATGGGCTAACTCGTTAGCGGTACGTTTCATGTCCAAGAAGATCAGCCCAAGCTTTGCCCGGCTCTGCGCCAAGGCGGTTAGCACTGCATCTTCACCAATCGAAATCAGAATAACGTAGCCTTCTTCGCCTTGCACAAAGACGAGGTTAAGAGCGCCCCGCCGAAGCTCGCCAGCGATTCGTTCGCCCAGAGACAACATCGCGGCACTCATAGCAGACACACGATCTTCTTCCACATCGTTCGGAAGATTCGAGGCCATGATGAGACCATCAACGCTGACGACCGCCGAGGCTTCGATGTCAGGCGTATTCATCTGCAGTGCCTTGAGATGCCGCACCATCTCTTCGGTTCTGGTTGCCATGCAACTCCTCCTTAGGCCGTAGGCCGGCGTGGAATCTATAATGAATGACTTGCTTGGAACGATCAGCCTTCAGCGGGTTGGCCGTCTGCGCCATTCTACTACATCTTTTGCCAAATATCAACTACAGATCGCACCACAACGGGCTAATTTAGCCCTTGCTTGTCAAGCGCTTACTGTAATATGCTGGGTTGGCTACTCGCTCCGTAGCAGGCGATCGGCATTCGCGATACTTTCTTCCAAGGGTGCGCCGTTTAAGCTATTACGCACCAAAGCGATCAGGATATCCCATCCGTTGTTGAAACGAAGGGTGGTGGGCCAAGCGCTGGCTCGACTAACCGCCAGTTGAATTTGGCTGTACAGTGGATCGGCACTGGCTAAGTCGATTCGGACGCTTGGTATATCAGCGGCTTGAAAAGCCGTTTGCGCTTTCATCTCCACAAGAAACCGCATCACGTCAAGCGCGGCGTTTTGCTGTTGTTCAGTGCTGCGTGGGCTGATCACAAGCACGCTGCTCCGAACAAAGGGTTGCGGTTCTTGGCCGGTTTGGCTCAGGCGTGGCAATGGTTGCACGCCAACGTTCTCCCCCCACAATTGACGATAGGTTCCGATTTGATCTGCCCAGTCAATCGTCATGATCGCACTGTTTTGGCTCACGCTGCGAGCTATCAGTCGATGATCATCACGGGCTAACAAGCGTGGGTCTTGGGCTAATTCGTCAACCCACGTCAACCACTGTAATGTTGGGGTATAGCTTTGGGTTCCCAGCACGACCTCGCCAGTAGTATCGAAGATTGCGCCTCCGAAGGCTGGGAGGTAGGGTTGGGTAAAGTATAGCGATAAATTATACGCTAATCCGTACTGTCCTTGATCATCGCTAAACCCGCGAGCGATCTCAAGCCATTCAGCAGTGCTTTGCGGCGGTGTGCTCACAAAGTTTGCACGATTATAGTACAGCACAGGTAGATCTAGCGTCAATGGCAAGCCATATAATTTCTCGCCATAGCGGGCACCATCAAGCGCAGCTGGCGCAATTGACTCAAAGTTCTCGTCGCTTAGTCGTTCTGTCAGATCGATGATAAGCTGTTGATCTGCCAGTTCCCCTACCCAACGATTTTCGTTGAGCCAGATCAGGTCTGGTGGTGTGCCTTCAAGCAGGGCCGCACGATAATCGTGTAGCAGGTTTGCCCCACGATTGACGATTTGAATCACAACGTTTGGATGCTCACGTTGATATTCTAACAGCAATCGGGTGAAAAGTTCACTCCGTTGGGCATCGGCTCCATGCCAAATGACCAGTTGCGTGCGTGCGGGAGGATTAGCGGTAGCCCCTGGGGTTAACAAAGTGTTATCATAGCTTGTCGTGCTACAACCAGCAACAATGAGAATCCCAATCATAAAAAGGCTAAAATACCGCCATACTGCCCTCATGGGTGTATCCCGTTCTTTCGTTAATTGCGTTTTATCTCATTATAAAGGCATAAAACGCCAACGAATCACCAAAAGTATACCATGCTCATGCGTTACTGACAAGCTGTCGTAAACCCCTTGACTTTGAGCACGCTCAAAGGTGTAGACTGCCAATATCGCTTTGGTGTACTCACTTGGAGGTTGGAATGGAACAACGGTCACTTGGCACGCAAGGCCTCACAGTTAACCCGCTTGGCTTGGGTTGTATGGGCATGTCGGAGTTTTATGGCCCAACTGATGAGGCCGAATCGCTGGCAACAATCGATCGCGCCTTGGAGCTTGGGGTCAACTTCTTCGATACTGCTGATATGTATGGGCCTTTTACCAACGAGCAATTGGTTGGCAAAGCCTTCAAAGGCCGCCGCGATCAAATCATCCTTGCAACGAAATTTGGTATTCAACGCGAAGCCAACAATCAACGCTCGATCAATGGCCGCCCTGAATATGTTAAGGCTGCCTGCGACGCTTCTTTGCAACGCTTAGGGGTCGATTATATTGATCTGTATTATCAGCATCGGGTCGATCCCAACGTGCCAATCGAGGAAACTGTCGGCGCAATGGCCGAATTGGTTCAGGCAGGCAAGGTGCGGTTTATCGGCTTATCCGAAGCCAATTCGGAAACGATTCGCCGCGCACACCAGGTACACCCAATTAGCGCTTTGCAAACTGAATATTCGCTCTGGTCGCGCGAGCCAGAAATTGATATTTTGGCGACAACTCGCGAATTAGGCATTGGTTTTGTGGCCTATAGTCCGCTTGGGCGGGGCTTCTTAACCGGTCAATTTCGCAGCATCGATGATTTTGCCGCCGATGATTATCGCCGCTACTCACCACGCTTTCAAGGTGAAAATTTTGGCAAGAACTTGGCTTTGGTTGAACATATCGAGCAACTAGCTAGCCAAAAGGGCATCACGCCTGCTCAATTAGCCTTAGCTTGGGTCTTGAATCAAGGTGCTGATATTGTGCCAATTCCAGGCACCAAGCGTCGGCGCTATCTCGAAGAAAACATGGCTGCGCTCAACGTGAGTTTCAGTGATGCCGAACTGGCAGCAATTAACGCGGTGCTGCCAATTAATGTCGCGGTTGGCACACGCTACTAGATCTTGATAGCCGCATCCCCAGCTCCTCTCCGATCAATAAGACGAGGGGCTGGGCGATCGTAGCTCACCGATAACCCTCACAACCCGCTCCATCAAGCTCCTCGGCACAGTTCTGGCTCAAGCACCTGTTTGCGAACACCTGCTATAATGGGAATCGACCTCTGCAACATGTCCCGCATGTTCCGCAAAGAAGGAGCATCTATGCCAAAACAAGGTGCGTTCACGTTTGTCTTACATAGCCACTTGCCCTACTGTCGCAAGGCTGGCCGCTGGCCTCACGGTGAAGAATGGATTCACGAGGCCGCTTCCGAGACGTATATTCCACTACTCAATGCGCTCAACGATCTGATCAACGATGGGGTTACACCACGCTTGACGATTGGGATTACGCCAATTCTAACCGAGCAGCTTGCCGACCCCACCATTTTGCACAATTTTGAAGAATATCTCGACGAGAAGATCACTGCGGCGCAAGCTGATATGGATCGGCTGGCCGATGTTCAGGCGGTTTGGGATGCTGCTCAAATTGCCGAACCAGAAACCGAGCCAACTCCTCTGCTCTCCAGCGAAGAGTTGGAAAGCTTGATTACCAAAAGCGATGCGCTGCTTTCTTCAACCGCTGGTGATGCCCCAGCTCCACTTCACGCTGGTTTGCTGAGCGCCACTGCTGCTGCTAGCACCGAAGCTGAAGCAGACGAGGAAGCGGAAGAAGAAGAAACCGAAGAAGAAGAAGTTGAAGAGCCAGCTCCGATCGAGCAGCCTGATCCACATAAAGCCTATTTGGCCATGTGGTATCGCGATTGGTACAGCATGATCAAGCGTTCGTTTATCGAGCGCTACAACCGCGATATTGTCGGAGCCTTCCGCCAATTGCAAGATGCTGGCTATATCGAAATTATCACCTGTGGCGCGACCCACGGCTACTTGCCCTTGGTCAGCCGCGATTCAACGATTTATGCTCAAATTGCGGTCGCTGTCCAAAGCTACGAACGTCATTATGGCCGCAAGCCGAAGGCGATTTGGCTACCTGAATGCGCCTATCGCCCAGCCTATTATCCTGAAAACCCCAGCGAAACCGAGCGCAAGCCTGGCATCGAGGAATTTCTCGAAGCCCAAGGCATCGAGTGCTTCTTCGTCGAAACCACCACCATCGAGGGTGGCGCACCAATGGATAAGGCTGAAGGCAAGATTCTTGGACCATATGGCGATACGCTGCGCCGCTATGTCGTGCCAGTCAGCCGCGAAATTCCGCCAACTGGCAATAGCACACTCCAACCCTACTTGGTTGGTTTGAGCGATAAAGTTGCGGCAATTGGTCGCCATCACAAAACTGGCTTGCAAGTGTGGTCGGCTGAATGGGGCTACCCCGGCGAGGCCAACTACCGCGAGTTCCACCGCAAAGATAGCGAAAGCGGCATGCAATATTGGCGGATCACTGGGCCAAAAGTTGACCTTGGCTATAAAGATTACTATCATCCCGATTGGGTCAGCGATAAAGTTAATGCTCACGCCGAGCACTTCACGGGCTTGGTGCAGCAAGTTATCAGCGAATATCGCGGCCAAACTGGGCGCTATGGCCTGATTTCATCAAACTACGATACCGAATTATTTGGTCACTGGTGGTTTGAAGGGGTCGATTGGATGCGCGAAGTGCTGCGGCGCTTGGCCGCTAATCCCGATATTGATCTCACCACGGCCTCGGAATATATCGCCAGCAACCCACCGCGTGAATCGTTGAACCTACCCGAAAGTTCGTGGGGTTCCAATGGCACGCACCAAACATGGCTCAACCCTGAAACCGAGTGGATGTGGCCAATTATTCATGCCGCTGAAAAACGCATGGAAGGCTTGGTCGCCAGCTATCCACAGGCCGATGGCGCTTTAGCCGAAGCCTTGGCGCAAACTGCGCGTGAGTTGCTCTTGCTGCAATCCAGCGATTGGCCGTTCTTGGTCACGACTGGCCAAGCTCAAGATTACGCCACCAAGCGTTTCAACGAGCATGTCGATCGCTACAATCAATTGGCTGATGCAATTGAGGCCAATGATGCTGGCTTGATGGCCGAACTGACCGCCAGCTTCAACGAGCTTGATAATCCATTCCCCACGATTGATTATCATGTATTTGCCGCTCGTGAAGGCTCAGCAGCCTAACCTAACCAAGTAGATTTATTATTACGCGATTGCTGTTAGCCCAAATAGCAGCAATCGCGCTAGCAATTTAGGCCTATGAAAGTACTTGTGCTTGGCAAAAATGGCGCAGCCCATGCCTATGTTTGGAAGTTGTTCAATAGCCAACGGATTGATAGTTTAGCAACCATGCCAGGCAATGGTGGTACAAGCTTGCTTGTGCCAAATGCTGAGCAAATTGAAAAAATTAACGAGTTGGCCAAATGGGCCTACGACGAACACTTCCAAGTAATTATTCCGGCTGAGGGCAGCTACCTCAGCGCGGGTTTGGCTGATGCCGCCGCTGCCTATAAAATTCCGGTTTGTGGGCCGCCCAAAAATTCAGCAGTCCTAGAGCGCTCGCGGCTTTGGCTCAAAGAATTTCTCAATCGCCACCAAATTCCGACCTCAACAGGCCGTGCCTTGGGCGATTTGGCCATGGCTGAGCGTTATGTGGCCTCGCAACCCATGCCACTCATGCTCTGGGGCGATTATCCCTCAGAATACGATGGAGCCTATACCGACCGCGCCGAAGCCTTAGCTGCCTTGGCGGGCATTTTTGCCTTGCCGCCGCGCGAAGGCCACTATCGAGGTGTGGTGATTGAGCAGCCAGCACTTGGCCCAACCGTGGCACTTTCAGCAATTACTGATGGCACAACCCTGATTCCAATGCAAGCAGTCCGAATGTATGATCGACTTGAGGATAACGATCAAGGCTGGGCAGCTGAAGGCATGGGGGCGCATACCACGCCTAGCGGAATTCTCAAACAACTTAGTGATTATCTCAGTGCCGCTATTCTTGAGCCAATTCGCGCCGCTCTCTTGCGCGATAAAATGCCTTGGTGGGGAATTTTAGGGGTCGATTGTGCAATTACCGCCAGCGGGCCGCAAGTGCTGCGCATACGCACAACCTTGAGTGATCCTGAGGCGCAAGTTTTATTACCCTTGCTCGAAGACGATTTATTTCCCTTCTTGGTAGCGGCCAATAACCGCAGCTTGTTAAATGTGCCAGCTTTGCGTTGGCGCAATGAGGCGAGCGTTGGCGTAACCATGGTCGCCAATGGCTATCCGCATAGTTTTAACACTGGAATGGCGATCGACGGCGTGATTGAGCTTGATGCTGGAGTCGTGGCATTTCAAAATGAAACCGCCAACCCCAATGGCTTGCGCTATGTCTCCGCTGAACTGCATATGCCTGAAAAACGTGGCTTATTCAGCGGGGTCAGCGATGCCTTAAACGATGCAATTCTGGTGCGATCGATGGGGCCAAATCGTTTATCAAGCCAAGCAGGACGCATCGTTACCGTCACCGCCCAAGCCTCAAGTTTGGCAGCCGCCCACGAAAAAGCCTACAACAACCTCAAACGGCTACGAGTCAACTCAGCAGTTTACCGCAACGATATCGGCCTACGCGAGCTATAGCAACGCTGGAATATCGGTCTTTGGTCGGTAGTATGGCCTATCACTACCGACTATGCTTGGTTTAATTCTGCAATTGAGGGAAGTTGAATATGCTACTATTCCGCAAAATCGGGCTTGGGCTGTTATTAATCGTGCTTACTGGCTGTTCGCTCACTGCCGAACCCCTGTCAATCCAAGAGGCCTACGATCAAGGATTAATCGATTTAGAGTTTAAAAACTCTGGCACATCAGGCGACGTAATGTTTATGATCGTCACTGGCAAAACTGATCGCTCGATTCGCATCACGATTCCTGCTGGCCAGATTTTGGATAATCAAACCGACTATCACGAAGATATGGTCTTGATTGCCTATGAAGGTCGGGTTGATACCCTAGAAGATACGTATATCCAACCAAAGGCGCTGATTACAAAACAGGCCACAGCTCGCTACGGCATTATTGAAGCCTACAGCCTTGAATTGTATGCAGATCCAGGCACTGATACTGATGTCTATGAATTTGATGGCTTTGTTGATGCAGAATTGCAACAGCTCGTTGACCATTTAGTGCTACAAAGCAGCGAAGAGTTTGTGGGCAAACAATTGGCAATCTGGGCCTTGACCGATAACCCTGATCGCGAAACGACCTCCGAGATTATCGAATTTACCGAGCATGATCTTGAACAAGCTCGCAGCTTTTTGCTTGGCGCAAACTTAAATCCCAACGATTATCGGATTTTTGAGTAATCAATTAATCATTGCTATTAAAGTTTAGATTTGAGGGAAAACGAATATGTTACTACTCCGCAAAATCGGGCTTGGTTTAGTATTAATTGTGCTCGCTGGTTGTATGCTTAGCTATGAACAACTGACAATTCAAGAAACAATTACCCAAGAACGAATTGATGTGCGCTTTATGGCCAAAGACTTCACGGGTGATTCAATGATTGTTACTATGCGTGGGAAAGTTAATAAACCGACGAATGTCACTATTCCGCATGGAATTTTATTAAGCAATCGGAATAAACGTCAAGATTTAGTCGCAATTCGCTATAAAGGACGAACGAAATCAGTTGATGCAGAGAAATATCGTGCGGTTGAAGAAACATTTCTGAATGCTGAAAAGAAACAAACTGTCCATTTTGTTTTAGAAGTTTATAGCACAAACTTTTATCGCGATTACATTCAGGCAAATGATCAATTTATGATCAACGGTATGGCAGAAGGTGATTTGAAAAAATTTGTTGATTTTTTAGCCGATCAAAAAGATGGAAATGATACTGCAAAACAGTTAGCCATTTGGGCGATTACCGATGATGCCACCCAAGATGAGGCCATAGAATATTACACAAATATTCGGCCTGAGCATTTTAAGCTGGCGGAAGAATTAATTATTGAATCAGGCTTAGATACCGCAGATTATTTGATGTTTTACGAAGAATAGATAAGGATTGTTATGCTCACTATAATTAAATATCGATTACCCCAATTTGTGCTGTTAGCTGTAGTTCTTGCAGGATGTTCTTTGGGTACTAATCAGCGCAAAACGTTGAATCAAGCGATTGACCAAGGTTTAGTTGATGTTGAATTTACCAATCTTGGTACCTTTGGCGATGTGATGATCGCCACAGTTTATGGCAAAGCCAATGATTCGGTTGAGTTGACAGTTCCCAGTGGATTAATTGTTAAGAATGAAAGCTCTGATGAAGATTTTGTTTTGGTGCGCTATCAAGGTATGCTCAGTGCCGCCGATGCCATCGATCCGCAGCTTGAGGAGCCACTAATTGCGCACAAGGATCAGGCTAGCTATGGCTTGATTGAAGCCTACAGCATTGAGGCCTACACGAATTCACCAGCAATCAGCGATACATTTCGGCTTGATGGCTTTGCTGATGGCGATTTGAAAATGCTAATCGATGTGCTTGCCCAAAAACCGCATGATCAATTTACTGCCAAACAAATTGCGATTTGGGCAATTACCGACGATGCTGATCGTGAAGTTATTTATTGGGCCAGTTCACTGTTTAAGGAAGAGGATTTCGAACAAGCCAAAGCGTTGTTAATCGAGGCCAAATTAGATCCCGCCAACTATCTGTTGTTTGCCGAATAAACAAAACCCCCGCCATGTTCTCAATGGCGGGGGTTTTTGCTGCGTTAGCCGAATCTAGGCGGCGGGTGGTTGCTCACCAACCGATTGCAGCAGAATTTCGGCGACATCTTTGCGACCCAAGGTTTCTGATTGGTTGGTGTTCTTGGCGGCATCCTCAAACATCACCATACAGAAGGGGCAGCCCATCGCCACGGTATCAGGCTTTTCAGTTTGCAGTTGCTCCAGCCGAATCACATTGACATGTTTATCGCCAAAGCCTTCGAGCCAAGCATTACCACCACCGCCACCGCAACACATCGCTTTTTCACGATTGCGCGGGCCAGCTTCGACTAACTCCAAGCCAGGAATGCTATTTAGCACATTGCGTGGCTCTTCGTAAATATCGTTGTAGCGGCCAATGTAACAGGGGTCGTGGTAAACAACCTTTTCGTTGACTGGCACGGTTGGGTTGAGCTTGCCAGCTTCGACCAAATCATTCAAGAATTCGGTATGGTGCACCACTTCGTAATCCACGCCAGCTTTGCCGCCAAACTGCGGATACTCGTTTTTGACGGTGTTATAGCAGTGGGCACAGGTGGTGACGATCTTCTTGAATTTGTATTGACCCATGGTTTCGATATTGGTGTTGGCTTGTTGTTCGTACAACAACTCCTCGCCCATGCGCCGTGCTGGGTCGCCAGTACAGGTTTCTTCATCGCCAAGAATGGCGAAATCAACCCCAGCTTTTTGCATCAACTGGACCATTGCACGGGCGGTTTTCTTCGAGCGATCATCATACGATGGAGCACAACCAACCCAATACAATACTTCGGCTTCTTCTTTTTCGGCCAAAGTTGGCACTTCCAAGCCATCAGCCCAAGCGGTACGCTGGCGTTGTGGCAACTTCCATGGATTGCCGTTGCGCTCGATCCCTTGCAACACCGTTTTGACACCCGATGGAATTTCGCCCATCACCATGGTCAAGTTGCGGCGGAAATCGATAATATCATCAACATGTTCAATCGTTGCTGGACACTCGGTCATACACGCGCGACAGGTGGTACAAGCCCAAAGTTCGTTTTCGGTGACAATGCCATGTTCATACAATGGCAAGGTTTCGGGCGTGCCTTCCAGCAATTCGATTTTTACGCCGTTGCTGGTGGTTGGGGCAGTGGCGGTTGCGCCAGCAGGCTGAACCATCACTACCGTGCCATCGCGCTTCATCACTGGGCCGCCATGCATCAAATCGCTCATCTTGGTGATCAGCCATTTGGGCGAAAGCTCGGAGCCAGAGGCAAACGCCGGACAATTATCCTGACAACGCCCACAGCGCATACAGGCATCAAAATCCATGCGGCGCTTCCATGAGAAGTCGCTCAGCGTGGTAATCCCCAATTTTGGCTCATCTTTTTCCAGTTCCTCTTCCATATTTGGAATTCGATCAAGCGCACCTTTGGGGTCGCGATCGCGGAACAAGGTGTTGAGCGGGGTATAGAAAATGTGACGGAATTTGGTGAAGGGAATTGAGCCAACAAAGGCAAAAACCACCGCCATATGGCTCAGCCAGAGTACGCGGTGAATCCACAAGGCTACTTGGCTATGAATCAGCGTACCATCGGCGGCGCGTTCGACACCAAGGCCAATCGCGCGGGCAACGCTGGCCCCAGGATAACCAAAGATCGCCCATTTGGCCCAACCTTGCTCGTAGACGATCGCGGTGACAGCATCTGCGCCCTCGCCAACGGTCATGGTTTGGTTGGCCAAGCGCAAAATTTCAATAAAGTAACCGCCAACCACGATAAAAATCATCGACCAAAGCACCCAAGCATCGGTCCGGCGATTATCCAAGCGGGTTGGTTTGGTTTTGTAGCGTCGCCACAACGCCCAGAGCAAACCAGCGAGAAAGACCATCCCCATCACATCGAGAATCAGTTCATAATACTGATAAAAGCCACCAGTTAAAATCTTGCCTTGCTCTTCACCAGCAATTGGAATGGTGAAGTCGGCTTCAGCGGCGATGATATCGGTGCCGATAAACAGCGCCAAAAAGCCGTAGAAGATAAAGGTGTGCATGATGCCCGGGGTACGGTCACGTAAGACGCGCTTCTGCCCAAAAACCTCGGTCGTCGTTAACCACAAGCGACTGGCAAAATTGGTCGAGCGCACTGTTGCATGGCCGCGTCGCCACAACAGAATGTCTTGATACATCTTGTAGAACATCGTGCCAATTGAGGCGATGGCAAACAAGTACAACACATACTCAACCGCATGCGGTAAGTTCCAGTAAATCTCGCGAACGGCGATAACTTGGCTGTTAAATAGAATCTCGTGCATAGGCGTTCCTCATCGAACTGGTGAACACGGTGTGGGTCTATTGTATTACAAAAGAGGATACGCCGAGTTTAGCACGCATGACATCATGCGTCAAACGTTTAATTGGGGATCGAGCGTTGGCGGTCGGGGATCGGAATGCAACCACAATCAGCTATTTGGTCATCGGGCGTTGGCGGTCGAGGATCGGAATACAACCACAATCAGCTATTTGGTCATCGGGTGTTGGCGGTCGGGGATCGGAATGCAACCACAATCAGCTAATTTGGGGATCGGAATGCAGCAAGAGCTAATTCCCGATCCCCAACAACCAATCCCCGACCCCCATCAACGTTAGGCACTCGCCGCGAAACGGCTTGTACGCAAGGCCGATGGGGCTTGACGACGACGGGCAGTCCGCAATGGTCGCACTGGCAATTGCTCGCAAACCACGGCTGTACGTGCCGGCATGGGTTTGCGCACTGGTTGCTCAATCGTGGCAATGCTATAACCCAAGGCACTCATTTGCGCCATCAAGTTTTGCGGAGCAATTTCGCGCATCACCAATTGATCGCCATCTTGCTCGATAATAATTCGGCGCATTTCGGGGTTCAAGCAGTGGTGCGCCCCACCTTTGCCGCCAATCATGGCTTGATATGCACCAACGCCACACACCGCCAAAACCATGCCAGCTTGGAATTCAGGCAACATCAAGGCTGGGCGATGCGAACGTGGATACAGATCATCAGAATCGCAGGTGCGGCGGCCACCCAAGCGCACTGCTTGCACCGCTGTATCCCAACCATCCAAGGGCACAACTACAAATTCTTGGTCAACAATCAAGGTATCTGGAGCTGAAACCATCAACGAGCCATTCAACAAATACCACGGCTCGATTGCGCCAGCTTCCTTGACGCGGCCAACTTCAATCAAATACAGATTATGGTTGGCAACGGTGTAGCGGCCACATTCGGCGATGATCATGGGTGCTGCCACGCCATGCTCAACACAAATTGCTTGGGTATTGGCCATCAAGTTGGTCAAAAAGCCCACATAATCAAATTGGAAGGCCAAATCATAGCCTGACGTGGGCATGCCACCGCCAAAATTAAACATCGTTAGACTAGGGGTAGTGCTGGCCAAAGCGGCATAAGCATTGGCTGAACGAGCCAAACGAGCTTCCCATGCAGCAGCATCTTCAATTTGCGAGCCAACCATGGCGTGATACACCACCAATTGATGCTGCGTGCCAGCCAAGCGTTGGGCGACAAGTTGCATTTCGGCGGGAGTTAAGCCAAAGCGCTCGGCTCCAGCATGGTTCCGATCCACGACTTCAGGGGCGTGGCGTTCACGAACACCGAACAACATCGGTACACGACAATGGGCCAAGATATAATCAAGTTCATCGAGATCATCAAGCACCGCCACAACTCGCTCGTAGCCAGCCTGGCGCAAAGCCAAGATCCCATCGAGATACATCGGCTCTTTCGAGCCATTACAGAAGATATAGCGATCTTCGGCAAGCACCCCTTGCCGCCAGAGATGGTGAGCAATCACCACATCGGCTGCCGCTGAGGTTTCGTAATGAGCACCAGCATTCAAGGCTGTGCGCACCACTTCTTCCGAAAAATTGGCCTTGGTAGCATAAGCATACAAGAACGAGCCAGTATAGCTTGATGCCGCCTGTGCAGCCATCGCATAATCAAGCATATTCTGCACCTGCGTGGTAATTTGCGGGCAGAACGAAACCTCAAGGGGTGCACCAAATTGCTCAACTAATGCACCCAGATCGACCGTATCGCCTAAGAGCAAGCGCTCATTACGGCGCGTTAGAAAATCGGTCAAAGCCCCAGCACCCGAAAAGCCAAACGAATCATTCAGGTAGCCAGCATAGGTTTGCTCGATCAACTGGACATGTCCCTCCAAGCCGTGATGTCCACGACGATAGTGCTCAGCCACAACATGGGGCTGAGAGAACAAAGTGCAATCAAAATTAGCGGTGTTCGTGCGTGTGTTTATTGACGGAGACTCCCAAAGTGCTTTGCCCATTTTTTGGGCATAAAAAAACCAAGTGTCGGGCGACATTTGGCCTAAGCACTGGGCATAAAAAACCTGCCCAATCGCGGCAGGTGAGGAGATAGACAGAGAACCATTGCTAGTCTGCTAGCATGATTGCAAAGCTCACCAACCTAGATTGAGGGAGGTTCAGCACAGCGCCGCGCAATTTGTCGCAGCGTGCAAAAATTCTGTCTACCGTTCATATAGCCTCGTTGAAAGCCCGCTCGGAAGTCAAAAACCAGCGCTCAAAACGTTGTGATGCGCCCCAGAAAACAACTACACTCATCGTTACAATCGATGCAGCCCCCTGCTGCCGATGAGTGCCGAGAAGGCACGGAACCTGTTGGCGAATTACTTCACCGCTGCATATTTTAGCCTAATTTTGGTGCTTGTCAAATAAGCAATTAGTATGAATTTAGTGGCAAAATCATGGGGGATACTCGCAGCAATTCAGTTGATTACAAAGGGCTAAATTGGGTTACATGGCTGTAACAGGCGCTAATTGAAACGCTGGCACAATTAATTGAAAATTCGCACCCTGCCCCAGCACGCTCACAACCATAATATCGCCGCCTAAAAGCCGAGCCAGCGAACGGCTAATTGCCAAGCCCAAACCAGTGCCGCCAAAGCGTGCCGCTGTCGATTGTTCAGCTTGCACAAAGGGCTGAAACAGGTTGGCAACTTGTTCGCTGCTCATACCAATCCCAGTATCAGCTACTTCAAAATGCAGCCAATCGCCATCGCGTTTGGCTCGTAAGGTAATTGTGCCTTGTTGGGTAAATTTGCTAGCATTAGTTAATAAATTAAGTAAGATTTGGCGTAACTTTTGCAAATCGCTGTGCATCACCCCCAAATCTTCAGCCACATCCAACACAAGGCGATTGTTGTTCTTGGCAATTTGCGGCTGAATATACAATTCCAGATCGTTGATCAACTCAATCGCACGAAAATCCTGACCGAACAATTCCATGCGGCCAGCCTCAATTTTAGAAAGATCCAGCACATCGTTGATTAAACCCAACAGATGCACGCCAGCATTGCGAATCGTGCTGAGATCTTGTACATAATTGGGTAATTGATCAGCCTCGGCATCTTCTTGCAGCAGTTCGCTATAGCCGATAATTGCATTCAGCGGCGTGCGCAGTTCATGGCTCATCATGGCCAGAAATTGGCTTTTGGAGCGATTGGCCAACTCAGCATCTTCTTTAGCTGCCAGCAACGATTGCTCAATCTGTTTACGCTGGCTAATTTCGTTGGCCAACAATTCGCGCTCATGTTGAATCTCGGCAGTTTGGGCCTGAATTTTATTAATCAGCGAGCGCAACCAGCCAATCATCCAGACCAAAAAACAACTCATCAAGGCTGGCGGCCAGAATGAGCGCAACTGAACCCAATTCATGCCAAGCCAACGAAACAGGCCCAAATTAACCGAAAGCCCGATCACTGCTGCCGCCAAGCCTCTGCGCCAGCCAAACGACCATGCCACCAAGCCCACGGGTATCAGCACAAACGAGCCAACCGCCCCGCCAATAATTGAGTATAACCATGGAAACGCCAGCAAATAGACCAGCACAATCCCAAGGATTATGCCAATCCGATAGACCTGATTGATCGATTGGTTAATTGTTCGACGTTTCATAGCAGCCAATTCTAGCGTTATTCATCGAGATCGGCAATTTCAAGGCTAAGGGCATCGATCGAAACCTGAATTTCACGCAACGATAAGCCCAACGAGGTCAAAAGCAGTAATAAACTTATGGCAAATGTGCCTTTACCTAATAGCTCTTGGCCTGCGAAAAGTACAAACATACACAGCACACAAAAGAAAAATGCTGCAACGCCGCAAATCTGCATACTACGAATAATCCCGATGCGGTAGCGCAAATTTTCCAACTGGCCGCGAATCCGTGGATCACGATCAAGTTTATAGCGACTTTTGAGTTCGCGCATGAGGGCGGCAATTGAAAGAAAGCGGTTGGTATAGGCCAAAAACAGCAACGAAATTGCTGGAAACAACAGCGCTGGCGTGGTGAAAGTCAGTTCCATGATGAGCCTGCTTTGATGCTAAATTGAACTCCATAACCAGATAGTTTAGCACTTTTAGCGCAGGCGATTGGATGCAAACCGACACCGTGCGGCGCTAGATCATCACAATTAACGCCAAAACCGCCCATTCGAGCGAATGAGCGGTTTGGTACAGGCGAACCAACTTATGAAAGCGACTCATAGATAATGCCACCAAGCCCCATATAATCGATGCCCTTGAGTTGATAGCGCTCAATTTCAAGGTCGGCTTGGGTCATCAAAAACGAGCCAATTTCATTCTTAAATAGGGTATATTCACGGGCCATGGCATGGCTGCCACTATATTGGATGGTTACAAACACGGTGGTCGTTGAAGGCAAGCGGAACATACGCACCAACAATTCGGCTTCAGTCGGCGAAACACCGCTGCGCACCAAGGTATCGGCTGATTGCGCTGTTTGGCCTTGCTCAGCCAATTGGCGTGCCATAACTAATTTTTCGCGGCTAATATCAACATGCAAATTAACCGCTGGCGTGTTCGCCGCGTAATCGCTCAGTTGAAACACCGTTTCAATCAATCGATCAAGATTGGGCATCTGCGCGAGGTTGTGAACTTCAGGGTTAATCACCGTATGCACAACTAAAGAATCATCGCGCACATGGCCAAACCCTTGCAGTACCACCCCATCGGCACGAGTATGATAAACCACCAGTGAGCGTTGTGGATACGCGCAACTTGCCACAACTCCAAGCAAATCTCGAACAATTAATAATTGACCATTTTCATCTACCGCCGCAGCGTTGCGAGCACGGAGCGAATGTTCAGCCTGCAACAACTCCAAAGCGCGTTGATTCTCATCGGCGGTGGTCGCTTGAACACCCATCAAAGCGGGAGCTTTCAAGAGTGCACTAATTAACAGCAATTCACTGCGTGAAAGTGTTACTGCGACCAAGGGTTGGGGGGTTGTCATGCCCTAATCTCCTACGGTACAACCGCAAAGGTACTGTCAATTGCAATCGGGTTGGAATATTGATGGTCCCATTCGTGGCCCGAAGCATTGCGATCATCGACCCCACGTTGGCGCGATTCACGAGTGTTCACCGCAATCCGTTGGACCGTTGGCCATTGCGCTTGTTCATTCGGGGCGATTGGAATCACAAATGTCCGTTTATTAAGTTTACTAACTTTTAATGCTTCTAACCAACGAGTTTGATCTGGTTCTTCACGTTCAAATTCGATCGTTGTGAGTTCACCCATAACACTATCATCAACCAAGCCAACAATCAGCCGATAGCCATCGATCTCGAATAAGGCTGTTTGCAGCGGGGCTTCGGGAAAAGTCTGAGTCAAAGGAAGCGCAAACGCCGCTGCACCAGCATTTGGCTCAAGGTAGGCAATCGTTGTTGGTTCGCCAGCCACGGTTTGAGCTCGAATCAAGCTTAAACGGCGATAGCGTGGTTTGTCACCCAACCACGGGCTGATATCAAGTGTGCCAATTGTTTGAATCGACTGTTCATCGAGGCCGTTACGCACGGCCTCGGGAACAGCACTTGATCCACATCCAAAGAGTGATGCCAACAATCCCATTGCAAGCATCCCCCACCATACTCTACACACAACCTGCATGGATTACTTCAGGTATGGAGCAACTTGGGGATAGCTGTTTTTAATGATGCTAACCACATCGTTGCTCGTCCAATAGGAGTTGTGATTGCTAATTGGGTTGCCCGCATTGGCGTTGGTCGTAAAGTAATTGATGCCAGCATCACGGGAGGCGTTATCGGCTCCAAGCACCCCTGGTACAACCAATGGCAAGGATTTAGGCGCTAAGATCCCAGTCATCAAGCCTGGAGTTAGGAAATTACGCCCTTCATCGGAGCGAATCCATGGTTGGCCAATATAATCGCCTTTGTCGCTAACGCTGAGGAATTTGGCATATTGCATCGCCCGATCAGCGTTGGCTACCGGCGATCCGAGCGTAACCACCCCAGAAACATCAACGCCCATGTTATTTTCAAGCATTGGCGCGAGGTTACTGACAACCGCCCCACCGCCGCTATGCCCAATCAGCATGACGGTTTGGCCAGGCAATAATGGGTTACGGGCAAGGTCTTGTTGAATAAAGTTGTAGCTTTCTTGAGTATACTTGCCTTGATCTTGCATTGTATACTCTTGCACAACTTCGCTGACCCCGACTCCAGTATTAAACAACATTGAAGCCCCGTTGACAACCGTTGCACCAGCGCCTGTAATCCCATTAACAACTGAGGCTCCGGCTCCGGTCAGCCAATCGACGGGCGACAACCAACCACCATGATTGGTGCCTTGCAGATTGGTGCCTTGCAAGTTGGTGGTGTAGTTGGTATTGTAAATTGCTGGCATCGCCTTGATTTGGCTAGGATCATAGCCGTGGGAAGCCAACAAGCCAGCCAGTTGCTGTGGCCCTTCGCCTGGAGTACCATCTGGCTCGCTGGCGTTAATCCCATTGACAATGTACATGCGTGGTGGTGGCAACTGATTCGCCGCCGCCGAGCCTGCTGCATTACCTGCCGCAGCGCTGAACGAAACACCGCTACCAGCGCTTGAGCTAGCTCCGCCATCGCCAAACGAGATACCTTTAGCCGCCTCTTGTTCAGCTTGCTGAAAGACTGTGCTAATTTGTTGGGTTACCGTTTGAGCTTCCCGCAATACATTAGTGAGACGTTGCATTGTGGGAAAAATTTCCGTCTGCATTTCATTAAAAAATGCCTTTGCCGCATCACCCATCCATCCGCCATTGGCTAAACTTTCATAGCTCTGGCGAATCTGGCTGTTGATTTGATCAACTACCTCCGATTGCTTGCCAAACCGACTTGCAACTTGAGTGAGTTGGTCATACTGAGCTTGAACGATTTCAGCTCCCATGCCAATACTCCTTAAAAGTGCGCTTCAACCTCGGGAATGCCCTTGCTCTCGTTGACCGAATGTGGGGTAAAAAACCGAAATGTAGCAGTATCATCGTATAAAAACCAGCTTACGTCAAGATCTTTATTAAGAAAAAGCTGCAATCTAGCAGCTAGCTAGTTAGTTATTGTTAAGTATCTTGATCAGGTTAGTCTTTTTAGGCTAAAGCCTGTTTTGCCCCAGCTAGCGCGTTGCAAGAACAAGACCAAGCAAAACCCCTTGATCGGTTGATCAAGGGGTTAACTAAATTGCGCCACTCATTTGATCAAATTGATTCAAGCCTCAAGCAGCTTGGCTCGCATCCAATCAGCATCGTGGCGTTGGCTGCCATCGGCCTCAGGGCTGGCATCAAACCAACCAGTAAACCGCCCACCCTCAACCACCACATCCTTAGCTTGCAAATTAGCCACCGCTACATGCTCAAAGCTTTTGAGCTTGCGTAAACTGGCTGCATTTAAGTTTGCACCCCGTAAATCGCAAGCGTAAATCGTCGCAAAATCAAGGATGGCATGATCAAATTGGGCGTTACGAGCTGAGCTACGGCTCAGACTAAAACGCACCGCATGGGTATAACTAAGCCTTGTCTGATCCAAAACGCTGGTCTCAAAACTGGTTTTGTTCAGATCGGCATAGGTCAGATTGGCTTGGCTAAAATCGCTGAGTTTAATGATTGCACTGATCAGATCAGCCTGTTGCCAATTGCTGTCACGGGCATCAATTTGCTCGCAAAAGCTCGAAGCAAAACAGGCCTTACGCAAATCGGCAGTTTGTAAATCGACCTTGCGCAACGTTGCCCCAAAAAAATTACAATCACGCAAATCGCAGCCTGCCAACACCACGTTTTCAAACTGCATACGCATCAACGAACGTCCACGCAAATCCATGCCCCGCAAATCACAATTGCGCAAGCTCAAGGCTTCGCCAAGCGGTTCTTGCAACCATTCGGCGTGCGCAGCCAGCAGTTGATCAAGCTTTTGTTGCGAAAAATAGCGCATTGCGAGCGCCTCACTAGCATTCCAAAACTAAGCTTGTATCCGTTGTTCAATAATTTCGACGGCGCGGCTGATACCTTGCTCGGCTTGCAACGTTTTGGCCATAGCTTGGGCATTGTGCTGCATGCTCGGTGTATTAGCGGCCTGCGAAATCGCCCAAGCCAAACGATCAACAGTGAGTTTATTGCGCGGAATCCCCTTTGGCCCTAAGCCCAAATCATACACGCGCTGCCCCCAACGCAACTGGTCGCCCAAGTGCGGCACGATGACGGTTGGCAAACCAGCGGCCAAGCTTGCAGCCGTTGTGCCAGCCCCGCCATGATGCACCGCCGCTTTGACATGGCGAAAAAGTCGTTCATGCGGCGCTGAGCCAATCCGAAAAACCGTTTTGGGTAGTTCGATTTGGCCTAAGCCAGCCCAACCAGTTTGGATAATTGCCCGCTGCCCGCTATGCGCCACAGCTTTGAGCAGCAGTTCGGTAAAAGCATCGGGATTGGCTCCGGTCATACTGCCAAAACCAATATAGATTGGAGTTGGGCCATCGGCCAAAAATTGCTCAAGCTCAGGCGGCATTTGCCAAGCTTCATCTGGCGGCAACATCCAATAACCAACCGTCTGAATATTGGCGGGCCAATCGCTAGGATGCGGAATAATTGCCGAGCTATAGCCTTGAATGATGGTGGTTTGACGTAAGCGCTGAGCATATTCGCGCACACTTTGGGCTGGCAATTTGAGCTGTTGCTGGCGAAACTGATTAATAAAATCGCCGCCAACTTGCCACATAAATGGCTCAAGCACCCAGCGCCCAAACCAATAATTAATGATGCTCTCGTGGTTTGGTAGAATTGCTGCCGCACTGGCAGGGCCGCAACGGGTGGCCAACATCGCTGGTTGCAGTGGCGTGCTAATATGCACCACATTCAACACTTCAGCCAAGGTCACTGCAAAGACATCCGAGGTAAAACTGCTGATCAAAACATCGCAGTTTTGGGCCGCTTGCCAAGCATCTTCAACCATGGTCAAGGCATGTTGCTTCAACAAACGGCGCATCGCATTGCGCTGTTTAATTGGATTAGCCCCATGTTTGACCCAATCGTTGCCATGATCGCTCAACATCATTTGCTGAATATCGACCCGCGCAGTCGCCACTTGTAACCCAAACTCCTCAACCCAGCTTTTAAAATTGCTGCTGACCAACAGGGTTATCGAATGCCCACGCGCTTGCAAGGCCAAGCCCAAGGCCACCATCGGCTGAACATCGCCGCGTGTGCCAAAGGCAATAATTAAAATTCTCACACGCTCGCTCCCAATAAAAAGGCCAGCGGCAATTCAGCTCGTTCGCGCCAAGCCAACTCAGAATGGCCCGCCCCCACAAATTTCTGGGTAAGCCAATCGTCGCCTTGAATATATCCTGCTGCCTGCATAAACCCATCCATCTCAATTTGATAGGGTTCGTACTCAGCGTCAAGATCCTCAGTGCCAAAATCGAAATAGATTCGATGCTTGCCAGCCTTAGGCAAACGTTTGCCCAGCCAAGCCACCAATCGGCTAGCCCCAATCGGCCAGTGGGTTGAAACACAACCAGCATTGCCAAAAACTTTGGGATATTGCACCAAGGCATACAGCGAAATCAGCCCGCCCATACTTGCACCCATAATGCTGGTATGCTCAGGCTCAGGGTGAGTGCGATAGCGTGTATCAATCTGCGGCTTGAGCGTTTTGACGATCCATGCTAAATATTCGTCGGAAAGCGGGCCACCACCAACCGCTGCTTCAAATTGGGCTTGCATCGCGGCACTAGCAGAATGAAATGGCTTGGCTGGCAAATAATCACGAATCCGTTGCTCGCTATTCCAAATGCCAACCACAATTGCCCCGTTGATCGTTTGGCTGGCAATCAGATTTTCGAGCGCCTCGTCAATTCCCCAATCAACTCCGATATAGGCTAAGGCTGGGTCAAACAAGTTTTGGCCATCGTGCATATAAATTACCGGAAAAGCTTCGCTGCTACTATGATAGTTGGCCGGCAACCAAACATCGACATTGCGCGGCAACAGGCCAGGAATGGGCATATCGGCGTAGCGTTCTAAAAATCCAGTTGCATCGGATAATTCAATCGATTGCATAGCTACCTCAACTACGAATCTAAGGTTTTCAGCATTGTTTGGACGAAATCAATCGCTATTTTGGGTGGCAGGCTTGAGCGCGGCCAAGTTCGCTGATGAATAATGCTATAGCCACGTGGGTTGAGCAAGATCATCGAACAAGCATAGCCACCAGTCCAAGCAAAAAACGGTTGCTCAACCAATTTAATGCATTCGGCGCTAAATTTACGGGCGCTCACGGCAACCGTAACTGCATTCGGAAGATGCAAGCGTAGCCAGCGTTTCCGCACAAAATTAGCCTCGACCAAGGTTAATTGGGCCAAATTGGCTTGTTCTAAGGCATAGGCTTGATGCTCAGGCTCAATCGCCAGCCGATCAAAATCCCAAAAAGCGAGATCATTGGTCACTTTGCCAATTAGTGGCAGCGGCGCAACCCAACGCAGATGCACATCGGCAGCCTGCGGGTTGGTTTGCATCGGACGAGTATAATCCATACCTCGCCGTTCCAGCCAGCGGGTTAATTGGTCAAAGAAGTAATAATTCATGCCATCAGCCACATCCAAAATGTACCAATTAATAAGGATGGTAGCACAAACAGCAAGCCCAATTTAAAGTATTGTTTGGCACTAATTTCCAGACCCTTGCGCCGTAAAATCACCAACCACAGCATGGTAGCCAACGAGCCAACAATCGTTAAATTTGGCCCAAGGTCAGCCCCAAAAATGGTGGCATAAATCAAAGCAGGCTCGGGCGTGCTGGGCAAATGTTCAAGGGTCGAGGTCATCACCAAGGTCATTGGCACATTGTTGATCATATTCGAGCCAAGCGCACTACCGAAAATCACCCGCGCAATATTGCCCAAACTCGCGCCGCTGCCCTGTAACAAACTCGCGCCAAAGCGTTCAGTCCAGCCTAATTGCTCAATCGCCCGTACAACCAAAAACATGCCGCTAATAAAGCCAAACAATGCTGGTGATAATTCATGTAAGGCTTGTTTGGGTTTAAACGTGCCGTTCCACCAACTAATTGCCGCTAAGAGAGCGGCCCCAGCCAAAGCCACAAAGGCCAATGGCACATGCCACAACGAGCCAGCCACATAGGCCACAGCGATGCTTGCCAAGCCAAAAAGGGTTGCCCGATAAAGGCGTGGGTTGGCGATAGTTAAATCATCAAGCAGCGCCAAATCATAGCTGCCCTGCAAATCGCGCCGAAACAACCAGGCAAATAGCCCAATATTCCAGCCAATACACACCAGCGATGGCACCAACAAATAGGCCCAATATTCTAGCAACTCACGATTAAAGCGGGTTAGCACCAAAATATTAATCGGGTTGGAAACGGGCAGCAAAGTCGAGGCAGTATCGGCAATAAAGGTACAAGCAAACATAAATGGCAAAGCTGGCAAGCGTAAACGGCTGGCCAAAGTCCAAACCACTGGGGTTAAAATCAAGGCTGTCGCATCATTGGAGAGCACCGCCGTAATCAGCGTGCCCACCAAAAATACTGCCAAATATAAACGCTGTGCTGAGCCATTGGCCCAACGCGCCGCCTGTAACGCCAAGGCTTGAAACACCCCAGCTTGCTCGGCAAAAAAGGCAATCAGCATCAAGCCCACAAAAAAACCATACACATTCCATTCGCGGACAAGCGTCGGCAAAATTGCCTTCAGTGGCAAAATCCCGACCAATAACATGGCAACTGCGCCAAGTAACGCGACCCAAGCTTCCGAAATATTGCGCGGACGAACCATCACGCCCAAGAGCGTGGCCCCAAAAATTGTTCCACCAAGTAGCAGTTGCATGATCTTCCTATTAAATGAGGGGTTAGTTGTCAGGGTTCAGATTTTTAACCGCGAAGCATTTATGGTACTAGGCTTTTGGCTATAGAATTAATAACTTATAGACATACCAATAAATCTCCGATAGTCTATAGCCCATAGCCATTTTTTAGCCACGAATTGCCCGAATTCCACAAATTGATCGCCACATAGCCCAAAGCCTTGAGCCAATAGCCCCATTCTCTAAGCCCTATATATTCTAAGGTTTTTTCCGATCCCCAACCCCCGACAACCGATCCCCAGCATATAAAAAAACCGCCAACCACAGCCGTGGTGACGGTTGCTACGAATCATCGTTTTTAAGCGCCTACAAATACTCGAATTGGCTAATCCGTCGCCGCCACTCTTCCTTAATTTGGACAGTGTTTGCGCCACGACTGGTAAAGAAATCGAGAATCAAGCGGTTGAACTGCGAATTAATATCCAAGAATGGAAAGTGGGTACTATTTTCCATTGTCAGCACTTGGTGTTCAATCGCCGCAGTTTCAAACAATTGAGCATGATCGCGGGCAACAATTTGATCATTGCCACTATAAATGCCCAAAGTTGGGGTTTTGAGTGTTTCAAGGGTCGAGCGCAAGTCAGCTGCTAGCACCGAATCAAACACCCGCTGAATCACATCGCCCGAAGTAGCGTTGGTATCTTCCAGCACTTCGCGATAGGTGTCATCATCGATTTTGATATTTTTGAGCAGCTTGCTCCACGTTTCATTGGGGTTCGATTTGCCCATCAAGCGCGAAAGCGTGCTGGGCTTCACCAAGGTGCTCAACGGCTCGCCATACACGGGCATGTTCGAGGTGATCACTTTGATAAAACTATTGGGAGCTTGCGCCGCCGCCCGAATTGCCACCATGCCGCCAAGGCCATGGCCAACCAGGTTGGTGCGAACCATCCCCAATTCGCGCATAAAGGCTAAAAGTTGCTCAACATAGGCATCGATATTGTAGGTACCGATCGATCGATCCGAATCGCCAAAACCCCAAAAATCGAGAGCATAGGCCCGAAAGCGATCGGAGACCATCTCCATCGATGGAACCCAATAGCGCCAAGAGCCAAGCCAACTATGCAAGAAGATAATTGGCTGACCACGGCCAAAAACCTCGTAATGCACGACCCGATTTTCGATAAAAATTGCACTCATGCCCGCGTACTCAACAATTCGCGCACCCGACCAATGAGTGTTGCTGGGGCATAGGGCTTGAGCATATACTCAGTCGCGCCTGATTCCCAGCCTTCCTCAATTTCGGTTTTTTGCCCTTTAGCCGATAGCAAAATAATTGGTGTCGAAGCAAATTGTGGATACTTGCGCAACTCACGACATGCTTCGTAGCCAGTCATCCGTGGCATTTTAATATCAAGAACCAGCAACTCTGGAGTAACCTGAAGGGCTAGTTCAACCGCTTCTGCTCCATTATGTGCTTCGATCACCTCAAACCCGCCAAGGCTCCGCAGGCTGAAGCTGGTCATAAACAGCACATCTGGCTCATCGTCTGCAACGAGAATTTTGATCATGCCCATCGAAGCTCCTGTGTTCTGCCGATGCTAGACCTCATCACGTTCGCCTAAGTCGGGGCGTGGTTGCACTTCTGGTAGCGAGAAGCTGAATGTACTGCCCTCACCATAGATACTTTGCACCCACATATCGCCATTATGCAATTCGATAAACGACTTAGCGATGGAAAGCCCTAAGCCTGTGCCGCCAACTTCATCACGTAGGGGACTATCGGCTCGATAGAATCGTTTGAACATGCTCTTTTGTTGCTCGGCTGTCAAACCGACCCCGGTATCTTTGACATCAAGCTGGATCATTTTGTCTTCGTTGATGAAGGTGCGGATTATCACATCGCCACCAGCGTAGGTATACTTGATCGCATTCGAAACCATGTTCGTCAAGACCTGTCCAATCCGCTTACTATCATACTCGATTAATGGCAATGTGTCGTCAAGCTCGAGTTTCAGCGTCATATTCTTCTTCTCGATCTCAAGGCCCCATGTCGCCACGATATCGCGTACCAATTGGTTGATTTGGTTCGGCGCAGTGTTCAAGACGATCTTGCCTGCTTCCAAGCGCCCAATTTCTAACAGGTCTTCGACCAAGCCCACCATGCGCATTGCATTGGTCTTGACGGTGTTCAACATTTCGCGTTGTGGGTCGGAGAGTTGACCAACTGCACCGAGCAAGAGCAAATCGACAAAGCCGCGAATTGGGGTAAGTGGTGTGCGCAACTCGTGCGAAACCGTAGCCACAAAGTCGCGTTTAGCTCGATCGGCTTCAACTTCACGGGTGATATCGCGCAAGACCACCACAACCCCGAAGCGTGAGCTTTCTTCGCCAACCACTGGGGCAAAGTTGGCCGCAATCGATTGGCCTGGCAATTCGATCATGCTGCGATGCACGCCTTCGGAGCGTTGCACCACCTGAATACCTTCGTGCAAACCAGCATACAGCAGCAACGAACGGCCTTCTTCGTGGAGTTCTTCTTCGTTGCGCGGAGCCGCCACCACTTGCAAGCTGTTGTGCATCACTTCCGAGCGTGGAATCCGCAGCACATCTTCGGCGGCTGGATTATACAGAATGATCTTCTCGGTTTGGTGGTCGAGCACCATAACCCCTTCCGAAACACTCTGGAGAATAGCGGCGGTCTTGCTAGCTTCTTCGCGTTGTTGCCACATCGCATCAGAGAGTCGGTCAGCCGAATCATAAACCAAGGTGTAAAGGTCGGCGTTGTGCAAGGCCGAAGAAACTTCGCCGCCAATCGTCGAAAGGAAGCGCAGGTGATCTTGGGTGAAGAAGCCAATTTCGTTGCTATAGAGCATCAACACGCCTTGCGGTGCGTCGCTCGAAAGCAAGGGCACGGCAATCACCGAGCGTACATCGTCGCCGCGACCACTTTGAGCATTCGTCCAGCGCTCATCCAACCAAACATCGGAGATCACCACGCCTTCGTTGTGCTCGATGATCCAGTTGGCCAAGCCTGGGTGTTGGAAGCGTACTCGCGTTTCGATTGATTTCAAGCCCAATTCTTCGTTGAGCACTGCATGACACACCAAATCTTTGGATTCGCGGTCGAGCAAGAAGACCGCCCCACGTCGGACCATCAAGGCCGAAGCCGCGAGATCAAGTGTGCGCAACAAGAGTTCATCGCGGTCGAGGGTCGTCCCAAGTTCGGTTGCAATATTGTAGAGCGCTTCGACCCGTTCCTTTTCGCCCTTAAGTTCCAAAGTCCGTTGATCAACAATTTCTTCGAGTTCAAGGTTGAAACGGCGAATTTGATCGAACAATTGAGCATTATTGATCGCTTGGCCAATTTGGGTTGCCAAAATCATCAAGCTCGAAATTGTGCGTTCGTTGAAGGTAAATGGTTCGTCCATCCCCACGAACACCACGCCGCGCAAACCTTCGCGCAACATTGGCAAGAAGATCGAGCCACGCATGCCGATGCTATTGACGAATGGCGCTAAGCCTTCGTCGGTGCTGGCATCGAACAAGGCCAATGGATGGCCTGAGCGCAATGGCCGCAAAATTTCCATGCTGCCAACATCAAGCTCGTTGGTATCAGGCAGTTCCAATTCCATGTGGTCGCGATTGAGCGCCAACGAGTTGGTAATTGTGTAGCCATCGCCTGCAACCACGATAATTCCGCCGAAATCGGCCCGCGACATTTCGATTGCGCTCGAAGCACTGATCGCCATCAATTCGTCGATTTCCAAGGTACTGGCCAAGGAAACGCTGGTTTCTGAAAGCGTCGAAAGTTCGCGCACGCTTTGGCGTGATTCCGAGAAGAGCCGCGCATTTTCTAGGGCTTGGGCGGCTTGCGAGGCAATCGTGAGCAACAATTGCACCAATTCATCGCTATAGGCATTATCCTGCTCATAGCTTTGAACCGTCATAACCCCGACAACCTTATCAGCGGCGATCAGCGGAATCCCTAGCCATGAACGAGCCATATCGCCAACTTGATCGACCTTCATTTCGGTCATGCGTTCGGCGATATGTGGGCCTTGCAGCAACAATGGTTGGCGCTTACGAATGACATATTCAGTCAAGCCATTTACGCCGCGCTGTGGCATGACGTTGATTGCATGGCCATATTCGTAATACAGCGGGAAGGTCACTTCTTTATTGCGCTCATCATACAGCGCCAGATAGAAGTTTTCGGTTTTGACCAACTTGCCAGTTTGCTCGTAAATCACCCGCAGCAAGTCGTCGAAACGCACCGTTGAACTCAAGGCTTGACCGATATTGTTCAAGGTGTTCAAGCGCTGAATCGATTGTTCGCGTTCGGAGAATAGGCGAGCATTGGCAATCGCCGCGCCTGCCTGCGCCGCCACCGTGGTGACGAAGCTCATATCATATTCAGAGAACGAATATTCTTCATAGCTCTGAATATTGATAATCCCAATTACATCAACGCCAACCACAATTGGCACAACCAGATACGATTGTTCAATCTCACCTTGGCCACCAACCCGCATGGCGCTGGTTTCCGAGGTGATTTGGGTTTGGGCATCACGATATTCGTTGGCCTCTTCCGAGGTATTCAGCAACAACGGCTGGCGATGCTCGATAACCCACGCTGGCACGCCAACCGACAATCGACGTGAACCAATCGTGACTGGTGCACCCCGATCATGAGCTTCGCGGAATTCCATCGAGTGGGTTTGCGGATCGTACAAGCCAATGAAGGCAGTGCTAACATCGACAATTTCGCCCAAACCAGCATACAAGCGTTCTAAGATTTCATCCAAACTAATGGTTGAGGTAATCCCTTGGCTGATGCGGTTAAGCGTATCCAATTCGCGAATCCGGCGCTCACGTTCGGTAAACAGCATGGCTTTTTGCACTGCTGCCGACGATTGGTTAGCCAATGATTCAAGGAACTGAAGTTGTGCCCGACTAAATGTGTTGGGTTGCGGGCTTTGAATGACAATCACGCCCAACGGCTGATTGATATTCATCCCATAGGTTTGGCTACCCATGGTGATCGAAGCCGCAATCACCGATTCTGGCTCAATTGCATCGGGAATGCCCTCTAGCCGTGGCGAGAAGCGCTCATTCAATAAATCGCTGCTGCTGTTGAACATCAATGGACGTTGCTCAAACAACATCGTTTTGAGGAAGTTATTGCTCAACACATGCGAAATCAACGAATAGGGCTGACCATTGCTAAAGCCAACCGTAGTCGAGATCATATTGGTTGGCGCATCGTAGAACACGATATAGGCATTGTCAGTATTGTAGATTTCAGTCAAGCCTTTCAAAATTGAGCTAGCCAATTCCTCAGGCGAGAGCGTTGCAGTCATCGATTGGCTGATCGACGACAAAATTGCCGCTTCGGTTACTTGACGTTCGCGATCAGCAAACAAGCGGGCATTTTCAAGCGCGATTGCGGTTTGGCTGGCGACTGCTTGCAAGAATTGAATGGTTTCAGTGCTAAATGCCCGTTGATTTGGGCTTTGGATGGTGATAACCCCCAAAACCATATCGCCCAGCATAATCGGAATCCCGACCCACGAAGCCATCGGGGTGTCGTGGCCCAGCAAGAAACGCGAGGCATTGGCAGTTTCTTCGCTTGTGTTCAACACAATCGTGCGCCGACCGCGAATCACTCGGCTTAACACGCCTTCAGCCAACGCTTGCGGCTCTAGCCGCTCCTCACGGCCAGCATTCATCACCACTGGGAAGGTCAGCACATTATGATCGCTGTCGTAGAGCACGATGAACGAGTAGCGCGTATCGACCACACTACTCAAACGCAGGTGCAATTGGCGCAGCAAAGTTTGTGGATCAAGCGTCGAAGTGATCGCTTGGGTCACATCATTTAATGCTTGCAGCACCGTGATTTGGCGTTCGCGCTCCACGAACAGGCGGGTATTTTCAATTGCGATTGCCGCTTGGTCGGCCAAAGCACTCAACAGCGCCGTATCATCTTCGCTGAATAATGCTCCTGTGCCCGACATCACGCTCAGCACACCTAACAATTCATTGCGATAAACAATCGGCACACCCATAAAGACCGAGAGGCCATGGTCGCGATTGAATTCAGTATATTGTGAGATGATTGATGAATTGCCATCGGTGGCGCTGGTGGTCAGTGGTTTGCGTTGCTCAGCGACTGTACCAACCAAGCCCTCGCCGCGCTTGACCCGTAAGCCTTGCACAAAATCGCTTGGCAGACCCAACGAAGCTACTGGCTGGAGTTCTTCATCGCCAGTAAACAGAATCACAGTTTCGATATTGAGTTGGCGACCCACCAAGCGCACCAAGGTATCTAAGACTTGGGTTGGTTCGTGGATTGAGCTAAGTGCTTGACCTGCTTCCAAGAGCACCGACAATTCACCAACTTTGCGGCTCAGCACATGGGCTTGACGCTCAGTTTCAGCAAACAAACGGGCATTTTCCAAGCCTTGCGAAATCTGGTTGGCGATGGTTTGACAGGTTTCAGCATCGCGTTGGCTAAAATGACGGCTCTCGCCAATATGATCAAGCCCAATCGAGCCAACCACTTCGCCCTTGACGATCAGCGGAACCAACATCAACGCCTGAATGCCCAATTGGTTGATCGTTTCGCGGAACGATTCAGTTAATTCGTGCTCAAGCGGCTTGTTGATCACCAATGGGCGACGATGGCGCTGCATCCATGGAATTGTGCCGTTGTTGGCAACCGGAACTTCGATGCTCAGATCGCCTTTGGGGAATTCGGCGCGGGTATAGCCAACTTGGGCTTCGTAATCAAAAATCACCAAGCGAGCTTGCGAAGCATCGGTCACTTGGGCCATTTCTTCAACCGCCAAATCGTAGAGCACTTGGGTATCAAGCGTCGAGGCGGTCAGATCAGAAACGTGATTGATCAGCGCCAAACGTTCAGCTTCAGTTGCTAGTTGCTCCAAACCATCCTGAGTTTGGCTATACAACAACACATTTTGCATCCCCAACGTTACCTGATAGGCCACGTTGATCAGCAATTGCAAATCACGTTCATCGAACATTGCTTGCTTATAGTGTTGAAGCAGTAAAATTCCCAGTGGTTCATCACTGCTGGTGAGCAATGGCACACCCATCAACGATTGTGAAAGCACGGTATCGGCAGATTGCACCCGTGGGTGAATATCAGGATAGGCCTTCATTTCCTCGTCAACATGCTTGAACAGCAAAGGTTGACGATGCTCCAAAATCCAAGCAGTCAGCGAGTGTGGCGTAATCGGCGTAGCTTTGGGATATTGAATAATCAAGCCACGATCGATCACAAAGCTATGGCTACGCACCGTCAAATCACTATCGAAAACGCTGAGATTGAAGATATCAATCGGCAAGAATTCACGCAGCACGTTATACACGCCTTGCATCAATTCATCAGCGTTCAAGGTTGAGCTGGTGACTTGGCCGACGCGGCGAATCACATCCAGCTCTTTAATTTGGCGATCACGTTCGTTGAACAGCTGAACCTTTTGCACGCCCAAACTAATGTGCGAAACCACGTTGGTTAAGAAGGCGACAGTTCGCTGATCAAAGGCATTTGGCCGATAATCTTGCAACGAGAGCATCCCAATCGGTGCGCCGTCGCGAGCAATAATCGGCACGCCAATCCATGAGCGTGGCGATTTATTTTTGCCCTCGATTGGATTAGCCATTGGCTGAACGCCCTTTTGTTGCAATTCAGCTTTGTTAGTTACATCGGCCAAAATCAAGGGCGCACGATTTTGCACCACCCACGCGCTTGGGCTGCCTGGGCGTGGCTTACCACGTGGCGTTCGTTCGGCTGGCACACCTTCTTGGACTGCATAGCCATCGGTAATTTGGTCGTGCTCAGCATCGTAGATCATGGTGTAGAAGACTGGAGCTGAAGTTACTTCTTGCAAGTATTCAGCGGTCAAGCCCAGCATTTCACTCAGATCAAGTGAGGCACTCATCAACTGGCCAATTTGGCTAATTGCATCCAACTCGCGAATTTGGCGTTCGCGGTCACCGAAGAGTCGGGCATTTTGCACCGCCAAGGCCACTTGGCTAGCGATCGTTTGCAGCAACTCAGCTTCGCGTTCGCTATAGATATTTGGCTCGTAGTGCTGAACCGAGAGCATCCCCACAGCGGTGTCATCGCGAATCTTCAGTGGCACGCCAACCCACGAGCGCACCCATTTATCGGGGTTGCCAAAGCGCTTGATCGTATATTTACCCTCAATTTCTTGGGGCATATCACGGAAGACCAAGGGTTCAAGGGCATTGACAACATGGGCTGATGGTGAGTTGGGCAACAGTTTCTCGCGTTGCTCCTCGATGAAGAATTTGCCTTCTTCAACATTGACCCGCAGCACAATCTCGCCATGAGTTGGATCGTAGACGAAGCTATAAAAGACGTTCAATTCCAAGGTTGTGCGCAATGATTCGTAAACACCCTTGAGAATTTCGACAAAATCAAGCGTTGAATTGGTCAGGCTACCAATTTTGTTGATCAGCGCCAATTCATTCAAGCGCGATTGGGTATCGGTGTAGAGGCGCGAATTTTCAATTGCCACAGCCAATTGGTTGGCAATCGTATCGAGCACTGCCGCATCGCGTTCGCCATAGCGCCCAGCTTCATTATGTTGCAGCGAAAGCACCCCACGCACCGTACCATCACCCAGCAACAGCGGCACGCCAATCCACGAACGCGGAACATCGGTGCTATTGCCTTCATCATTACGCGGTGGGCTATTATCCTCGTCATAATGAAATTCAGTGGTCATATCATTGAAATACAACGTTTTGCGCTGCTTGATGATTCGTGCCATCAACGAGCTTTCGTTAATTGGCCCATTGACCACATCGGGCATAAAGTGTTCGTCATCAATCGCCAACGATTTGACCACACTATTGCGCTGGGTATCAAAAACTGCCAAATAGTAGGCGCGAATTGGCAGGTTTTCACGTAGCACATTGTAGACTTCACGCGCCAAATCATTAAATTCGAGGCTAGCAGTTGCCGCACGGCTAATGCGGTTGATAATCGCCAGCTCGGCAATTTGGCGTGAACGCTGATCAAACAGCCAAGCATTTTCGATTGCAATCGCAGCTTGGTTGGCGAAAATTTCCAATGTTTCAACCGTGCGGCGGGTTGGCGCTTCGTGGGTAAACGGATCATCGACCGTCATGATCCCAATCAATTCGCGTTCGGTCGAGTAGAGCGGCACAAGCAGTTGATCGCCATCGTGCCAAGCATTCGAATCGCTGCCGCGGGTGATGTAATAGGCCCGACCAATCCGATACTGGGGATCGAGCAAGGGGTGCACAGTTTCAATCGAAATATCTTCGCTGCGCAATTGTTCCAAATCAGAGAGCGCAATCCCTGCCCCAGCGGCAGTGCGCATAATCGTCGGATGCACCGGATCGATTAGATTGAACAAGACCATGCGATAGCCAGCGGCTTCGGTCACACTAAAGGCGATTTGCTCAAGCAGATTGCTCAGCTCCATATCGGCCCGTAGCGCGTTACCGATTTCCAGCACTTCATTTAAGAGGCTAGCGCGTTGTTGCAACAATTCACGTTGCTTAACTTGCTCCTCATAGTGTTGGGCATTACCAATCGCCAAAGCGGCTTGGTCGGCCACAGCTCGGACGAAATCGAGCGCAGCGTGATCGAAGGAATAACCCTTAGCATCGCCGGCAATAATTGCCCCAGCCACCCGATTTTCATACAAAATTGGAGCCATGAGCAACGAACGAATTTCGCCCCAGGCAATATTCGCTTCTAAGACGGTTACATCATCATAAATCAGGGCTTCGGCGCGTTGCATTGGCGCACTCAGCAAGCCATTATTCAGCAATGGTAGCGCCAACACGCCAGCAGCTTCGGATGAGTTGTAGCCAGTTTGCGCGATAACTTGCAGCGATTCATCCTCGTTATGTAGCACCACAATCCCATAGCCACAACCTGTAGCTTGGGTGATTTCGGTCAACATCGCGGGCAGCAATTGCTCAAGCTGCAAGGTCGAGGTTAGTTCACGGCTAATGCGTTGAAGTGCCAAAAGCTCGCGTACCCGTTCGCGTAACACCTCGTCGGTGGCTTCGTAGCGTTGAACATTGCGCAACGCTTGGGCTGCTTGCGAAGAAATAATATTCAACAAGCGCTCATCTTCAGCATCAAACCGCCCAACCGTGCTTGAACCAAGCTCCAACGTCCCAATCAATTGATCGCCAATCAACATTGGCACGCCCAAGAATGAGCGGAAAGCCAAGCCGCTTTCAGTTTCGTGCGGACGAATTGGCTTAACAATTTTTTGACGTTGCAAATCGTCGATGCGCAAGGTTGAGCGATGCCGCGCCAGCCAACCAGTCAAGCCTTGATCGATGCCATATGAACCACCTTCGCTAGCATAGTGCTGGCGAGTGCGTGGGGTGGCAAATTGGCTATTCAAAACCTGATTTTGCGGATCGTAGAGACAAATTTCAAGGTCGATATTATCAAAGAGCTGGACAACGCTTTCGCCGATGCTTTCGAGCGCAACTTGCAGGCTCACGCCTGAGGTCAATTTGGCGCTCAGCGATTGCAGCACTGAAAGCTCAGCATTGCGGCGGCGCTCATCGTTTAATAAGCGGGTATTGCCAATCGCTGTGGCAGCTTGAGCCGCCAAGGTTTGGGCCAAGGTAATTTCGCCAGGGTTGAAGGTACGAGTTTTCGAGGTGGTGGTACACAACAACGTCCCAATTACCCGCTCCTTGAGCAGCATCGGCAAGCCCAAGGCGCTGCGAATGCCACGGGCCTTGAGCCATGAACGTTGAGCATTAATCCGTGGGTCAGTATCAATATCGACAACCACGACCGGTTGTTGCGTATCAAATGATAATTTCAAAATCGATTCAGGCCGCAACTCATAGGTTGCCCCAATCGAGAGATCGAGCGAATTAGCAGCATCGTCGTCAGTTGCTTGGGCCACCAACTCACAGAGCTTGCGTCGATCATCCCATAGCAACAGCAAACATTGCTCAACCCCAAGGGCCAGCAAAACATTTTCAGTTAATCGATTGAGAATATGGCTAAGATCAAGTGAGGAGCCAACCGTCAAGCTATTTTCATACAGCAAATACAATTCGCGCGAGCGTTGACGTTGGGCATCGAAGAGTTTAGCTGTGCGCATCGCCAACGAAGCTTGGGCGGCGAATGATTCAAGCAACGCCAAATCAGCATTTTGAAAACCGCGATCAGGCTCGATATGCACCAACACTAAGACCCCAATAATCGCCTCGTCGGCGCGGAGCGGTGCGGCCATCACAGCGGTGAAGTTAATGCCCTCGGGCAGATTATCGTATTTTTCTTTCGCTTGGGCATAATCATTGACCAGCATCGGCTTGCCACTTTGGGCCACCTTGCCAGCCACACCCTTGCCAACCTGAATTCGGGCACCATTCCAATTGGCCGGAAATTGCACAACTTGGCGCAACTCCAAATATTGCTGGTTGGAATCGGTCATGTAGACCCCACCGCCAGCAGCGCCCAGTAATTCGGTTGCTTGAGTGACCAACGTTTGCAAGAAATCGTCGGCATTGAGTTGCTGAGCCAAACCTTGCAACGATTCAGTCATGGCCGCGACCGTGCGTTCACGGCGGGCAAATTCCTCTTGCAAGGCCACGCCCTGCCACAAACTGGTTAGTTGAGCGACCAAAACCGTAAGTGGTTCAGGCTCAATCGTGACTGGAGCGACCAAAACGCCAGGCACCTCGGCAGTGCCAATCTCAAACATCTGCCAACCATCGGGTAGGCGAACCTCACTTCCACCATTTAAAACGCGAGCAGGCAACAACCGATTGGTTGCGCGTTTATTCATGCCCCATGCAGTCAACAACGAACGTTGTTGACCAAGGCGTAAGATCGCCCCTTGAGCAAACATACCGCTTTGCTTGAGCAAATCGGCACAGCGCTGCGCGAACGTTGGCAAATCAGGCGATTGCTCACGGGCGAGGTGAGCAATGCCTGTTAACACGTGCCAAATTGCGGTGGAAGGAGGAGAGATTTTCATGGGCATTTGTGTTCTTTAGGCACAGGAATTAACTCCTGGCTTAGCGGCCAAATTTCACAGCGCTACGAACTGAACCATCTTGCAGGTTTGGCAATGGGCGCACACTTTCAGCCGTTTCGCTGAGTTCACGGATATCGTAGAATGGCCCATCGTTGCTATCGAGCACCCCGATTGAAACCGTCATCAGTGGTTCTTGGCGTTCAGTACCATCGGCATTTTTGGCCAAAATATAGCCACGTTTACGGTCAGGATAGCTATAGTGCAAGCCAATTTCTTGATCAAAGCGTTCGGCGATGCGATCGACAATTGCTTTGGCGCGTTCAGGCATCGACGTAATCAAGAAATCTGGCCCAGTGACCAATTGACCAATAAACTCCTCTTGGCCACCCAACTCACTGACGACTTCGTTGATCAACAATGCGCCAAACTTCAGCACATCCTCGCCGACGACCGAGCCATAGACTTGGGTAAAGGTATCGAAGCCATTGATATGCACGGTTGCTAGCGTCCAAATTTCGGCTGAGAGCAAACGGCGGAGTTCTTCGTTAATCAATTCGGCGGTTGGCAGGCCAGTCACCGGGTGGGTGCGGCTTTTTTCGCGAGCCAAGGCTAAGTTATTGCGCACCCGCATATGGACTTCTTCGATATCGAAGGGCTTGACGATATAGTCATTGGCTTGGACTTCACCGAGGCCAATCCCTTTATCGCTTTTTTCACCACGGGCGGTCAAGAAAATGATTGGAATATGCTTTGTACGGGCATTGGCACGCAGTGCTTTTCCAATATCATACCCGGTCATATCGGGCAAATTCACATCAAGCAAGGCCAAATGCGGCGGCGTGCGTTTCACAAGATCGAGCGCTACCTGCCCGCGCATCGCGGTCATCACTTCATAACCTTGCGAGGTGAAGTAAATTTTGAGCAAGCCAGAGATATCGGCTTGGTCTTCGACGACTAAGATGCGTTCTTTGCTCACAGTATCCTCCATCATCGCACGCCGCGTGCGATGCAGCGTTAATCACGGAATTGTTCTGCTGGGTACTCATCTGCGACGCGATCGTTAACTGGAATACGTTGAACGCGCGGATCGCGGTCGGGATAGAAAACTGGTGGGCGCGTATAAATACCACTCGAAACATTTTTAGGAATAACCGAATGGTCATCGCCATAAATCAAGACCGTGCCTGATTCAATATTACGGGCTGGGTAAATGACAAAGCCTGAGCCAATTTTACAATTATGGCCAATTGCCGAGCCGATGACTGGCAGACCAACTTCTTCCAAGCGCCCGCGATGGAGCGTCTTGATTGGCTTGCCCAGCAGATCGAAATCGGTACAGGTATTGCCAGCCCCGATAAAGGTATTACGGCCAACGACGCATAACTGCAAACAGGTATTTTGCGCCACCATCGAATTTTCCATCAAGACAGTCATGAACAGAGCAGCCCGGAATGGTAAATAACAACGATCGCTGACTACGCTAAGCATCACTTGAGAGCCTTGCATAATCGTCACGTTATTACCGATCAAGCTATTCGTAATCACCACTCCAGCGCCAATATTCACGTTGTTACCGATCTCAGTTGGCCCTTGAATAATCGCCGAAGGATCGATTGAGCAGTTCTTGCCAATCTTGACCACCGGAGATGATGAAAGAAAGTGCTTACGTTCGATGAACGAGCGAAAGCCAATCTTCAACTTCAAACGCCAACTTGCGGCAACTTCTTGCTCGAGCTTCCGACCCCATGCAAACACCCCGAGCGGAGAGTTTGTCATGAAAATATGGACCCAGCTTTCGATTGAACAAAACGCACGAATTGGCACCTGGAATACCAAATCCCCTTGGTTGGGCGCCATATAGCTTGGAATATGGTAGTAGCCCATCTCCATGGCATTGGTATCGATCACCAGCGGTTGTGGATTCGGGACAACGCCGCGAGGGAAATAGTAGAGGTCGGCGATAAAATGGTTGCCATGCTTGCGAATACCCTCTTGTAATCGCAAAGCATGGGCCGTAATCATCGCATCATCAGCAGCAAAAGCCACTTGGCAAGGTTGCCCAGTGGCGCGTGCCTCAGCGATAAACGTCTCAATGAAATCGCGGTTGAAATAGAGATTATCTTTATGCACCAAGAGTTCATCACTACTTGGTGAAATTTCAGACCAATCGTCTACTTCCGCAACACTTTGGCAGTGGCGTGCAAGCAGATCACGGTGTAGCAGCCACAGCGGCTTATTGAGAATCCGCAAATCACGCGCTGGTTCTCCAAAGGGAGCGATAAGCGTAGGATCGCGGAGAACAATCCGTTTCATAACGAGTCCCTGCAGCTCAAGACGTTTCGACCACCGAAACCACCTGGTATCTACCATGTACTATACTCGCATTTGCACGAATATGGGAATCTAGCAGATTACAGTTGGATGTCTGTGAGCGTCCTGCTCGTCGCCAGCGCACAGATTGGCAGACTTACATCGTCCTAATCTATTGGCTCCTTGTCAATGGCAAACGCACAATATGGATCGCCATTGCGTGGACTTGCAACTTGTTCGACCTTGAAGTTATGACCGCCGGTCACCCACGTCAAGGCTTCTTCGATAATCCCTTGCGCCAAATAGAAGATCGGGGTGCTATTGCCGCGTCCCCAGAACACTGGCGATTTATCAATGTAATAGAGGAAACGACCTTTTTGATCTTCCACCCGACTCGGCTGATCGCTGAAGCGGTCAAACGTTTGTGCTACCGCATTCAACACGATCTTCATTTTCATGGTCATGGGCATCAGTTTGAGCGCAAGGTCGGCCATCCCCAATAGTGGGCCAAATTCTTTCAACCCAAGACTGAACGCATACCGTCCGGCCCGCAGTTCCATCCCACGCGCACCCCGTGGACCGAACATTGTTTCGGTGGCTTCGCTGATCGTTGCCAGATCAAAGAACGAAAATTCGCGTTTCAAGTCGTTGGGCGGATAGTTATTGACGAGGTGTTTCATCCCTGCCATATTTAGCAGCGCATTGACCCCCGTGCGGCCCATAACATCTTCCAAACTGAGAAGATACAATCGTGCGATTTTATTGGGGTAGAACAGGCGCTCAAGCTCGTCAGACGTATTGGTGCGCTCTTCTGCCATGAGTAACTCCTTGCACTATGCTGTGAGCTTCGCAGTGGGGCAACACGGCGTGGTTCGGAACGTGGCCCGGCCAGCACGCACATTGTACATTAAGGCTATACCTTCGTCAACACAATGTGCCTTTATAATGCCCCAAATTCACAGTTGCTGTTCACGCTTTGGGCATACCGTCAAGCTAACACGGTTTGAAGGAAGCGGCCAGTCCATGAAGCTTGATTCATAGCGACTACTTCCGGCGTACCAGCCACTACCAGCCGGCCACCAGTGTCCCCACCTTCCGGCCCTAAATCGATCACCCAATCGGCGGTCTTGATCAGGTCGAGATGATGTTCGATCACCACAACGCTGTTTCCTGTATCAACCAATCGTTGCAATATCGCAATTAACCGTTCGACATCCGTCCAATATAATCCGGTGGTTGGTTCATCAAGGATATACAGGGTTCGGCCTGTTCCTCGACGCGCTAGCTCTGCCGCCAGTTTTACCCGTTGCGCTTCGCCTCCCGAAAGAGTCGCCGCTGGCTGCCCTAACGTCAAATAGCTTAACCCGACCTCAACCAAGCTCTCTAGTTTTCGCGCCAAAGCCGGTAGCCGTTCAAAAACGCTTAAGGCTTGGCCTACGGTCATGGCGAGCACATCAGCAATGGTATACCCACGATAGCGAATATCAAGGGTTTCTCGATTATAACGCAACCCGCTGCATGCGTCGCAGGTCACTGCTAAATCTGGTAGAAATTGCATGGCAATCGTTACCACACCTTCGCCGCGACATTGTTCGCACCGCCCTCCCTTAAGATTAAAGGAAAATCGACTGGCTCCATAGCCTCGCGCTTTGGCTTCAGGTGTCCCAGCAAACAATTGACGCAATGCGTCGAAAATACCGGTGTAGGTGGCAGCGTTGGAACGACCTGAGCGCCCCAGTGGCGTTTGATCAACTGCAATTACTTTTTCAAGTTGATCATAGCCTTCAAGGCTGCGATGTCGGCCCACTGGCAGGCGGCTTCCATGCAGTTCGTTGGCCAGCCGTGGGTAGAGAATCTCATGAATAAGTGTCGATTTCCCCGAACCTGATACTCCCGTAATCGCAACCAAACACCCCAATGGAATCGCTACATCCAGATCTTTGAGATTATGCTGTTTGGCTCCACGTAGCATTAGTGTAGCATGGGTTGGCTTTCGCCGTGTTTGAGGCAGGCGTAGCTGCCGTTGCCCAGCCAAATACTGGCCTGTTTGAGAATTGGGTTGCGCCATCAGTTGTTCAAGCGTGCCGCTGGCCATAATATAGCCACCTTGCACGCCTGCCGTCGGCCCAACTTCAACCACCCAATCAGCAGCAGCAATGATCGCTGGATCATGCTCGACTACGAAAACTGAATTGCCAAGGTCGCGTAGTTGCAATAATGTCTGTAATAAACGCTCAGTATCGCGTGGATGCAAGCCAATTGATGGCTCATCCAACACATACAAGACCCCGGATAATCCAGCTCCAATATGCGTGGCCAATTGAATCCGTTGAGCCTCGCCGCCCGATAGGCTCTCAGCAGTTCGCGCTAAACTCAAATAGTCTAGGCCAACTTCGCGCAAGAACTGTAAACGCAAGCCCATTTCACGCACAATCGGCGCTGCAATCTGTTGATCACGCTCGCGCCGCAATTTGTTTGGTAGTTCACTAACCCAAGCAAAACTAGCCTCAATCGACATTGCTGTGACTTGATCAATTGCTAGCCCCTGTAGTGTAACTGCCCGCGCCTCTGGTCGCAAGCGCGAACCTTCACAGGCTGAGCAAACGGTACCTTGACGATAAATGCTGAGGCTTTCGCGCTCTTGTTCGCTTGCTTGTTGCCAATGTTGACGCAACCAACCGATCAAACCTGACCAGTTGGCAAGTTGTTGGCGGAGCTTTTTGCTTAAATGCAGTTGATCGTCGCTTGGAATTGTGCCTTCTAGCCATAAATCTAACGCCCAGCTAGCCATTGTGTCAACAGGCTGTTCGAGATCGTTGCCCAAAGCTTCGGCTAAACCTTGGATGGTTTCTTCCCAATATTGTTGGTAGGTCGTGGTGCTGGCGCGAAGTGGATTCGAAAGCAGTTCGCCAAGGGTTTGCGCTGCCTGAGATTGTAACAGGTTCCGGTCAAAATCATCAACTGTGCCTAATCCATCGCAAATAGGGCAAGCACCATGTGGGCTATTAAATGAAAAGCTGCGTGGTTCGATCGCGCCGCTGGCCAATGGCCCATGTTCAGGGCAAGCAGCATGTTCGCTATAACGCAGCTGTTGGCCATCAAGCGGCTGAACCCAGACCATTCCCGCACCAGTTTTCAAGGCTGTTTCAACCGAATCGCTCACCCGCACCCGATCTGGATGATCATTCAAGCTCACGGCCTCGCTGTGGCGAATAATCAGCCGATCAACCACCACATCTATGCTATGGGTTTGACGATGATCCAAATCAATTGGTTCATCAAGATCAACAATTGCTCCATCCACTCGTACCCGCACAAAGCCAGCCCGTCGCGTTTGCTCAAGCACCGTGGCATGCGAACCAAGTTCTTCGTTGACCAAGGGCGCTAAGATCATCAGGCGTGTGCCATCGGGATAGCCCAAAATCTGATCGACAATTTGGCTAGCAGTTTGTTGTTCAATCGCGCGGCCACAAACCGGACAATGCGGCTTGCCAATTCGCGCATACAACAAGCGCAAATGATCATAAATTTCGGTGATTGTGCCAACGGTCGAGCGCGGCGAACGATTAATCGTTTGTTGGGCGACGGCAATTGCTGGCGCTAAACCACGAATGCTATCCACTTCAGGTCGGGGCAATTGACCCAAAAATTGGCGGGCATAGCTCGAAAGCGATTCAACATAGCGACGCTGGCCTTCAGCATAAATCGTATCAAAGGCAAGTGTCGATTTGCCAGCCCCCGATGGGCCGGTGAATACCACCAATTTGCCTTTGGGAATGGCTAAATCAATATTTTTGAGATTATGCTGGCGTGCGCCAACAATCTGAATCGAATCAATTTCGGCCATAACCGCTTCCTCTAAAAGCGCTGGATTGTGATCAGGCCACCTGAACGCGGCTGATTGGTTGGCAACCACACAGGCCGTAAATCTTGGTTAGGCACAAGTTGCCATTGATAATTAGCCAGCAATTCGCGTAACACCAAACGCATTTCAATTTGAGCCAACGCCAAACCAATGCAAATCCGTGGCCCGCCGCCAAAACCAACCAAACTATAGGCTTGTTTGCCTTCGTTCCAAGGCGCTGCAAACCGATCGGGATTGAACTGAGTAGGATTATGCCACAGACTTGGCATCTGGTGAGTATAGACTGATGAATACATCGCCAGCCAGCCCTGCGGCACATGATAGCCAGCATATTCAAAAGCTTCAACGACCCCGCGAAAACCACCAGGTGCTGGCGGATGCAAACGCTCAGCCTCACGCAATACGTGATCGAGCAAACTATGTTGATTAGTACTTAATTCTTGGCGCAAACGTTGCAACATATCAGGGTGCTGCCCCAATTCGATACAAATCCACGTCAGCAACGAGGCAACAGTATCGTGGCCAGCCCATAGCAACAATAATAACTCGCTGATGAGTTGATCATCAGGGCGATTTGGCTCAGCTTGGAGCATCAAACTTAAGCTATCCAAGGCATCAGCTGCTAGGTTCAAACGGCGGAGTTCGATCAAATAGCTCAAGGTTTGGCGTAGCCGCTCGCCAGCTTTTTTCGCCCGAAAATAAGGTGTTGCTGGAATTGGGTAGGGCAACGGGGTAAACAAACCAGCGGTAAACGCCGCAAAATCATGATGCAAGGCTGCGGCAATTGGGGCTGGCGTGCGGCCACAAACCACCAGTAATGCCACATCAAATGCTAAGGTTTGCAAGCGTTCCAACAAACAAATCGGTTGAGCATCAAGCCATGTTTGCAATTGTTGCCGAATCAGGTGTTGAATTTGTGGTTGCAGTTGCTGAAGGGCGGCATGGGCAAAAGCAGGTTTGAGCAAGCTACGTTGCTGATCGTGCTGATGACCATCAGTCAATGATAAACCACCACCCATGAGCCGCAACATGGCTCTGCCCCAGCCCGCTCGCCACGAAAAATACTGTGAACCTTGGCTCAGCATAAAGCGATTGCCTGCTGGCTCCAATAAAACGACACAAGGCCGACCCAAAAGATGGGTCGACCAAATCGGACCATAACGTTGGGCGCGTGCTTGGGCAAATTGCAATGGGTCAGCGGCCCACTCGCGAATCTCGCCAATCACGGGAGCACCAAACGAACCTGGCGGGCAGCCAGCCTGAGGAGCTAAACGCCGTTTCACCTGCTAGCGCATCAATTTCAAGCCAAAGCGTCCAGCCAAGCCCAACACCACCAAACTCACACCCAGCCACAACCAAGTATTTGAGCTTTGGGGAGCACTGGTTACTGGCAAAGCAACAGGCACAGGTTTGACCACCCCAGTATCAGGCAAGGTCACCGGTGGCACTGGCGTAGCAGTCGCCGGAATTGGCGTGGCAGTTGGCAAGGCAGTTGCGGTTGGTTCAACGGTTGCCGTTGGTAAAGCAGTTGCGGTTGGCTCAAGAGTTGGCTCAGCCGTTGCACCTGGCACTGCTGTTACTGGTGCCCGAGTTGCCGTTGGCAACGGTGTTTCTGTCGGCAGCGGCGTGGGCGTTAACGTTGGGCGGGGTGGTTGAGCCAGGCTACTAGCAGCCGCAGGCTGGAGCAAGACCAAACTAAGCACTCCTAGCAGGGCGGCAGCAAACAAGCCAGAGAAACGACGAAACATAAGCAACCTCTCGACAAAACTGATTCTGCTAAGTTAGGGTTCAGGTGGGTATAAGGCTATTATACCAGTTTGAACGCCCAAATTCTGATTAATATTCGGGTGTTTTGCAAAGAGCCTAGCCTTGGCAAAATCTTGCACTAGGCCTAACCACGACTAGGAATAATCACCACAGCAATTTGCACATCATCCGGGTTAATCGCATGGTCACTATACAATTTACGCGCAGCCTCGCTGGTTGCCGATTGCCAGCAACGTTCTGCCGCCAACACAATTTTGTCGATGCCCTGAATTGCTGAAAAACTGGTAAAGGCTGTAACAGCTTCGGCTGGCGCAGTGCCCGCAAATGCTGGCGAGGCGATCAGATCAACTTTTTCAACCGCCAATTGGGCATAGGCTTGGGCAATTTCGGCTTCTACATCGGGGGTGATTTCGCCATGCGGCGCAGTATGGTACACCTTGGTATTCAGCACAAAACCAGGGGTTGTGCCAGCTAAATCGAGAGCAACTAAACCAACTAAGGCTGGATCAACAGTAGCAGCCTGATCAAGAGCAATCAGAAAATTCACAACACGCCTCCATCAGCGATTAATAACACTTGTCACAAGGTATTATAACAATCGTTGAATGGAGGAGTTAGGGATCAGGGGTCAGTTTTCAGGGTTTAGATCCACAAAGGACACGCAGAGTTTAACCGCGAAGGCCACGAAGAATGCGAAGAAAAGCTTTTAGCCATAGAGTGCCACAGATGGGATTATTCTGCTACCCCATCTACTTCCTGTTTCGCCACCGCATTTCCTGATCCCCGATCCCCAATCCCTGACCCCTACCTCGCTCTGCGCCGCTGCGTTAAATGCTCTCTGTTCTATGCTCTATGCTCTTATTCCCCTCCTCTCCCATCGCTCACTTGGGCTTAGCGTAATTCGCGCTTGAGAATTTTGCCAGTGGCGCTAATTGGCAGTTGCTCTCGGAATTCGACGAGGCGGGGGTATTTGTAGGCGGCGAATTGTTCACGACACCATGCCACCACTTCTTCCTCGGTTGCTTCGGCTCCTGGTTTTTTGACGATAAAGGCCTTGACTTCTTCGCCCAGTTTTTCGTCGGGCACACCCAAGACCGCAACCAACGAAACTGCTGGGTGAGTCATCAGCACTTCTTCAAGCTCACGTGGATAGACGTTGTAGCCACCACGCAAAATCATATCTTTTTTGCGATCAACGATTGCCAGATAACCCTCTTCGTCGATCACCCCGACATCGCCAGTGTGGAGCCAGCCATCTTGCAACGCGGCAGCGGTGGCATCGGGGCGCTTGTAGTAGCCCTTCATCACATTATGGCCACGAATCAGAATCTCACCCTTTTCGCCAGCGGGCACAGGTTTGCCAGCATCATCAACGCAGCAAACTTCAACGCCCCAAACTGGTTGGCCAACCGTCCCAGGCTTTGAGGGCAAATCGATGTGATTGAATGTGGCAATCGGTGAACATTCGGAAAGCCCATAGCCTTCGAGCACCCGCACGCCAAAGGTTTCTTCAAATTGGCGCATCACTTCGACAGGCATTGGTGCACCGCCAGATGAGGTCAGGCGCAAGTTGGCAGCAATCGGTGTGGGATCGATCTTATTGGCAGCGATATATTGCAAGAGTGCCCAGAACATGGTTGGCACGCCCGTCCAAAGGTTGACTTTATCGCGCTCCATGACGGCCAAGACAGCGGCTGGCTCGAAACGGGGCAGCAAGGTCAGGGTTGCGCCAGCAAAAATATTGGCATTCATCTGAGCCGTTTGGCCGGTTGAGTGGAACAATGGCAGGGTAATCAACACCACATTTGAGCCATCGAGGCTGTTATCAAGAATTGGCCAGGCCAAATCGCGAGCAACCATAGCGTTGAAAAACATATTGGCGTGGGTTAACTCAGCGCCTTTGGGTTGGCCAGTTGTGCCCGATGTATAAAAAATTACTGCTGTATCGTCGGCTTTGGTGGCGTGGGTAGTAAAACTTGGGGCTTGATTGTACATCAATTGGCCCAAGGTTTTAACCCCTTCGATTGGCGATGGAGCCGCCGGATTGGTCGTCAGCATAATCATATGCTCACAGTTTGGCGCTTCATCAAAGCCAGCTTTGCCCATTTGACCCAGTGGCAACTCGGCAGTGCCTTCAAAACAGAAGAAGGCCTTGGCATCACAATCGCTCAAGTGATAGGCGATTTCGCGCGGCTTCAACATAATATTCAAACAGATGATCACTGCGCCAACTTTGAGCGCCGCATAATAAACCATGGGGAAATAGGGCAAGTTGGGGCAGGAAAGCGCTACATGATCACCAGGTTTGATACCCAACGCAACCATACCATTGGCAATTTGGTTGGTCATGGCATTGAGTTGGGCGTAACTGAAGCGCATATCGTTGAAAATGAGGGCAGTGCGGTTGGGGCGTTTCCGGGCATGATCTTCGAGCATTGTGGCCAAATTAAGCGTCGTAGCCGTCTGGGGAATCATCAATGAAACCTCCTAAAAAAGCCCAATATAGAAAAAGCTACCACCGCACTGCTCAAACCTTAGCTTGCCAGCGCCGCAGCAATTGTTGATTCAATTTCTCGAATATCAAAGGGTTTGGTGAGATACCGCCAGCAGCCCGCTTGGAGTGCCCGATCACGGTCGTGACTATGGGCACGGGCGCTCACGCCAGCCACCCGCATCTGTTGGCGTTGTGGGTGCTGGGCTAGCTCTTGCAAAAATTCAAAGCCATCCATCTCTGGCATCATCATGTCAAGCAAAATCAGGCTCGGCAGTTTGCTCTGACCCATGATCCAATTGAGTGCTTCACGCCCATTGGTGGTTTCCACAATCTCACAATCGGCGTAATCCTCAAGAATTTCGCGCAAAATATCACGGTTGTATGGATCGTCTTCGACCAGCAAGAAAACTGGTGTGTTCATGGGGTATCCGATTCCTTCAACGGGGCAAACCGTTGGACTTCAGCAACCAGCTTACGCATACTGAGGGTATGTTTGGTCTGAATGGCTTGCGCAGCTTGGCGCAATTGGCGAATTTCTTCATTGGTTAAGTCACGGGCAGTTACGATGATCACAGGAATATTGCGAGTTTCAGGATTTGCTCGCAGTTTTTCGAGTAGCTGAAAGCCGTCAACCACTGGCATCATCAGATCAAGCAAAATCAGTTGGGGATAATTGCCCTGTTGAATCAGATCGAGCGCCGCCGCCCCATCATATGAGGCTTGGGTAACGTAGCCATGCTCTTGCAGGGTAGCACACAGCAGTTCGGCCATATCATAATCATCATCAACGACCAAGATAAACCCTGTTTGGCCTTGCGCCCCAATCAGTTGACGAATAATCCGAATCAGAATTTGGCTATCAATTGGCTTGACGACATATGTGGAGACACCAACCCCTGGTAGCTCATTGTATACCGAAGCATCGCTTGCGATCAAGACGGGAACTTGCGCTAAATGGTCAATTTCGCGCAACGCCGCCAAGGTTTCCCAGCTCTCGCTATTGGGCATGAGCAAATCGAGGGTGATTGCCGCTGGCGAATGTTTGTTGGCCCAAGCCAAGGCACTATGGCGATCGGCGGCTACAATCACTTCAAAACCAGCCGCTTGTAGTTGTTCTTCCAAGTATTGGGCGGTTTGTTGATCGTTTTCAATCACTAAAATCGAGCGCCGCAAGCCTTGATTGAGGCTCACAAATTGGGTTCCTCGGCTAACTGGCAACATAATCGTGAAGCTACTGCCTCGATTTTCACCAGCGCTAGTCGCCCAGGTGCGACCACCATGTAATTCAACTAATTGCTGAACGATCGATAAACCTAAGCCTGTGCCACCAAAACGCCGCGTCGAGCCACCCTCAACTTGATAAAAACGATCCCACAATTTTACGAGCGCTTCGGCTGGCACACCAACCCCACTATCGCTGACCTGAATCAAGACATATTGGCCTGCCAACATCGGCGGCACTTCGGTCGCCAACACTTGATCCAGCCAAGCAACTTGGCCATGCTCATCGATGCTCAAGGCGGTCGAGGTTAGGGTGATTGTGCCTTGCTCAGGCGTGAATTTAATGGCATTGCTCAGCAAATTGGTCACCGCTTGGCCAATCCGCTCAGGATCAATCATCAACAAGGGTAGCTGTTCGCCTAGTTGTAAAATCAAGTGTTGCTGTTTCTCGCGGATCATTGGCTGCAAAATTGCCACTTGCTCTTGCAGCAAGCTATTGATCATGGTGGTTTGGCGTTGCAACTCGATGCGTCCAGCATCAAGCTTGGCAATATCCAGCAGATCGTTGACTAAACTTAGCAAACGCTGGCCGCCAGTACGAATCCCCTCTATTTTGGTGGTATGCCAAGGCGTAAGCACTTCGGTGCGGCGTTTGAGCAACAATTCGCTATAGCCCAAAATGGCGGTGAGCGGCGTGCGCAACTCGTGGCTCATATTGGCAACCAGTTCTTCTTTGAGCCGATCAAGCTCCTTGCGAGCGCTCAAATCTCGCGCCACCAACACAATGCCTTCAATTGAACCATCGGCAGATCGCAGCGGCGAAACGCTAACTTCGTGAATAATTGGCACACCATCGGAGCGCGATAACGAAACTTCAACATCACGCACGGTTGTACCAGCCAAAGCCTGCTGAATCGGATGCTCATCAAAGCCCAGCACATTGCCCTTGGCCGTGCGCCAAACCAAATTAGTTGAAAGAAAATCGAAGTGGCGACCAGCAAAAAACTGCGTGCCCGCCTCGTTGATCCGCGTTTGATGGCCACGGCTATCGTAGGCCACCACAATATCGTCGAGGCTATCGAAGCTCGTTTGCAGCTCGTTGGCCTGTTGTTTGAGCAAATAAAATAATTGAATATTTTCAAGCCAAGCGGCTAAACGATCAGCAACTTGGCGCACAAACAAGGTTTGATCATGGTCAAACAGCCGTTCAGGCGAATCCGAGGCTGCCGAAATCAGGCCAACTGCTTCATCCTGAATTTTAATCGGCACAGCGATATACGAATAGAGCGTGAATGGCGCCAAGTGTTCGCGAACCTCGTTGGTCAAATAGTTGGGGTGACGTTGCTCAACGGGCACATTGAAGAGCTCAACCAAAGGAGCACGCTCGGTAAAGACTGGCGAATACAAACCATTATCGATGCGAAATTGAACAGTTTGCACCATTTGGTCGATGTAGGCTTGGCGGCTGGGCAACGAATGATACGAGGCCACCACATCGAGAAATTCCTCGCGAGGCGGGGGCAAACGCAGCGCAATACTACACCAGGTATTCAGCACATTACCAACAGTTTGCGCCACAAAGCTATAGGCTTCAGCTGGCGTAGGATTATTGACCAAATAATCGCTGATTTCACGCAACACCCGCGACTCGTTGATTCGCACGCCCAAAATACTGTTGATAATTGAAAGTTGATTGGTATTGAAATTCAATTCATGGTTGCTTTGCAGCAGTTGGCTACCTTTATCTTCAATCTCGTGAATTAAGTGCTGTTGAGTACGCCAGAAGCGCACCGTCACAATCATCGAAACCACAATCAACGCACAAAGCAAGCCAATTGAGGCCAGTTTAATCCAATTGTAAGTATCAATTTGGTTGCGATAGGCTTCCGAGCGTTGGCGCAATTCAGTGCGCAAGCTGGTTGTCGTGTTGACCACCGCTTCAATTTGTGGGCGACCCTGCTCAAGCGTCAATTCAGCCAACAGCATTTCTTGGTTGGCCACCGCATCCAGCACTGGTTGATAGGTATTGAGCAACCACTGATCGACCTGCTCAGCAACTTGGGGCAAGCTCGGGTCGGGCGGGTTGACTAAGAGAAATTGCAAACCCTCGGTAACAACTGCCTGTTCTTTTTGAATTTCAGCGTAGAAAATATCTGAGCCTGTGCTGGTATAGCCGCGCAAATTGTTGTGCAACGCCAGCAAGGCAATATTAACGTCGTTTAAACGAACCCGATAGCTCAGCAACGTTTCATCACGATCGCGTAAACGGTTCATGCCAACCGTCAAGAGGGTTGAGGCGATCAGCAACACAACCACCAAGACCGCTTGAATGCCCATTAACCAGATAAAACGTGAGCGTTGTTGATCTGAGCTATACAGGTTAGCTAGCACGAGTTATCGTCCTTTCCACACAGGTGGGCGTTTTTGCAAGAAGGCCTGAAAGCCCTCAAAGCCATCCTCACTATTAAAAATCTCGCGTTGATATTCAGCTTCACGCCGCAGCGCATCGGCAAAACTTTGATCATTTTGGGCGGCCAACATTGCACGTTTACCACGAGTTAACGCCAAAGGAGCCTGTGCTGCAATTGTTGCAGCATAAGCTTGCACCTCGTTGGCAAAATTTGCTTCATCAAAGACTGCATTGGCCATACCCCAAGCCAAAGCTCGTTCAGCCTCTACCATCGCCCCGGTAAACATCAACTCCATCGCCCGCCCAAGGCCAATCAGGCGCGGCAACGAATAAGTTCCACCGCCATCGGGAATTAAGCCAACTTTGATAAATATTTCTGAGAAGCGCCCACGGCTTGAGACCAAGCGTAAATCGCAGGCTAAGGCCAAATCCGAGCCAATGCCAGCCGCTACGCCATCGACGGCAGCAATCACAGGCCACGACGATTGGCGAATTGCTAACAGCGTTGGGCCATACGATTCAGTTAAAACCCGATATACATCATTTGCCGTGCCACCAGATTGGAGCGCCGCCATAATATCGGCCCCCGACGAAAATGCCCCACCAGCGCCAGCAATCACAATACAGCGCGTGCCATCATGCTCGCAAGCCTCAATTTCCGCTCGTAGCGCGTCCATGGTTGGCTGATCAACGGCATTGCGCACCGCTGGGCGATTAATCGTGAGGGTGGTTACATTGTCGGCTTTGCTAATCAGAAGCGTGTCAGTCATTGACGATCTTCCTTTGTGCTAAAGAATTTGGTGTTAAACAGCGAGGAAAGGCAGTGGTTTAGCCTTATCATAGGCCATCTTATGCAGCGCGTCAACGCAAGCAGCAACCCCAAAAAATGCCGATTCCGTTATAATACTCGGTTGGTACTCAGTTTTGGCTGAACCACCCGATTGCTTCTAGCTTGGAGTTGCCATGACACGCGCATTACTGGCATTGGAAGATGGACGCACCTTTTGGGGGCGGGCTGTCGGTGCACGCGGCGAACGTGCAGGTGAAGTTGTATTCAATACCAGCATGACTGGCTACGCTGAAATTTTGACCGATCCTTCATATCGCGGTCAGTTAGTAACCTTAACCGCCTCGCATATTGGCAATTATGGCATTGACGAGGTTGATCTTGAGGCAGCCATGCCTTGGGCCGAAGCCTTGATCGTGCGTTCATTTACCGAGCGACCATCCAACTGGCGTTCTAGTGAATCTCTCAGCGAGCTATTAGCACGGCGCGGTGTTATGGCGGTGGCTGATTTAGATACCCGAGCCTTGACTCGGCATATTCGGGCAGCAGGCGCAATGCGGGCGGTACTCTCAACCGAGGATCTTGATCCAGCTAGTTTGGTAGCCAAAGCTCAAGCCATCCCGGTGATGGAGGGCCGCGATTTGGCTAGCGATGTGGGAACTCAAAGCATCTATGAGTGGAATGAAGGCACACCTGCCGATTTCACGACCTTGCAACTAGCGATTCCTGAGCAATTGCACAACCGCCATATTGTAGTTTACGATTTTGGAGTCAAACGCAATACCCTGCGGCGTTTGGTCGATCTTGGTTGTAAAGTCACGGTTGTACCCAATCGTACTTCAGCCGAAGCGACCTTAGCCTTAAAACCTGATGGTATTTTGATTTCGAATGGCCCAGGCGATCCTGCCACCTTGGAGTATGCGGTCGAAACGATTCGCCAGTTGATCGGCAATGTGCCAGTGTTTGGCATCTGCCTTGGGCATCAATTGATTGGTCAAGCCTTGGGTGGCACAACCTTTAAATTGCCCTTTGGTCATCACGCTGGCAATCATCCAGTGTGCGATACCAGCACTGGCAAAGTGCGGATCACTGCTCAAAATCATGGCTTTGCCCTCGATCCAGCCAGCTTGCCCAGCGATGTGCAGGTGACCGAAGTGAGTGGCAACGACCAAACCTGCGAAGGCTTACAACACAATAGCCTACCAGTTTTCAGCGTGCAATATCACCCTGAGGCTGGGCCTGGCCCTCACGATGGCGATCAACACTTCCGGCGGTTTATCAGCCTCGTTGATCAACAGCGTATCTAAATTTCCAAACCGATTACACCAAAACCTCGATAATCGGCAAAATTATCGAGGTTTTCTATTTAATCCCAATTTAAAACTGAACTTTTTAACGTTACCCTCAGTTTAGTTCAGCAAGCATGCATGAGGGACAGCTTCTAATGAATTCATCTGTTATGACAGAATTTCAGCAATTGCACAGCGAAACACTCGAATCATTGCATAGTCGCTATCATACAATGGTACTCCGAACTGCCTACTTGATACTGGCAGATTGGGGCCATGCTGAAGATGTCGCCCAAGAAGTTTGGATGCGAGTTAATCGGGCGTTGGTGCGCTTTGACCCTGAACGAGGAGCATGGTCAACCTGGTTGCATCACATCACGGTTAATTGCTGTTTAAGCACCCGCAAACGACTAAGCCGCTGGCTAGGCGAACAATTACGGCCTGAGACAGAACAGCCTCAAGCCACGACCCTTGATAATTTGTTGCGCAGCGAGGAGGAGCAAGTTATCTGGAACGCTATTGGTAATTTATCGTTGAAATTGCGCAGCGTCATCGTCTTGCGCTACTTTCACGACCTAAGTTACGAACAAATCGCAGCTATTTTAGAATGCCCAATTGGTACAGTGCGGTCGCGTTTACACACTGCCCATGCACAACTACGCAACCACTTGGAGGATGTATGAACCACGATCTAGCGGCAGTGCTTGATTATCTTGATCAGCGTTTTGGCTCGTCTGATCGGCAAGCTTTTGAAGAACGCTTAGCCCAAGAACCACAATTACGTGAGTTGTTGGAAAAAACCAAATCCATGCAACGCAACTTACGCTCGATCTTCGGTCAGAGCGAGCGTTTAGTTGCGCCAAGCCAGAGCCGGCGACGAGTGGCCAAATTTAGCAGATTCAAATACACAATCAATGCGCTGATGTTGGTTGTGTTGCTTTTAGGTGGGGTCTATTTGAAAAAGCAATTGGATATCGCGCCTCAAATCAGCAACGAGCCAACCTATTTAGCCTTAGCCAACGAGGAAACATCGCTGCCCCAGCAACAAATGCTGTTAGTGAAAGGCATCGATCACGAGCAAAATCACTTTGTCCGCGCCATGCAAGACGATCAAGTGATGTGGCAAGCCAATAATGTCGAAGCATTAATCATGGCTGATAATGGCGATCGGATTGAGTTGAGTAAAACCCAATCACATTATGTCTTAAGTCGTAAAAGCAGCGACGATAACCCTACGTGGCAACAATCTCTACCACTTGAACCAGATTCAAGCATTATGCTGGGGTTATATCAAAGTTCCGATCAGCAAGAGCTTTATCTAACAGCCTATACCGAAAAGCAAGCTAACCAAGCAGCCAATCTGGCCCAACCAGTCTCAATCATTCCACACCAACAAGCAAATTCAAGCATAGCTTCAGATCCAATTCGTCCGTTTGGTGGCACAGTCCCAAACTCGATCTCCGATATTTTGGATGATGCTGCCGCTGGGTTGGGTAGTTCAACCGAAAGCCCAACCAACACACTTGATCCACAGCTTGGCCAAAGTTCTCAGCCGTTAGGGCATCAAACAATCTATGAGCCTCACTATCTGATTATTGATAGCACAAACGGCACAATTAAAAACCCAACTCAGCAATGCGATTGTCGCTATTTGGCGAGTAATCAAACCTTATATCCTTATGATCAAGCATTTCCATTTACCAATTACTTTAATTATGCAATCTCCCAAGAAAACCCCAATCTGCTCAACCTCGTAACTTCCGATCAAAATGTTATAACTTTTGATCTAAAAAACCAAAAAATCCTCAACTCAACCAAACTTACGAGCAATCAACAGCTCAATGATCATTTATATGCTTCACAGCTGCAATTTGGGATGTTTGACCAAAATACGTCGATCAATCCTGACCTCGCTAGGATTACCGATGTTCAATTTAGTGGCAATCAACAAACAATTATCATTCGTGATAGTACCGAGGATAAAACAACGTTTTATGCTTTTGATCGATTTAGTGGCAATCAACTATGGCAACGTTCGATCTTAGATTCAACCGTGAGTTTTACGCCTAATTGGGATGGTTCCGAGGTGTATGCTGTGCATACATCAAAACCAACTGAAACAGGCAGTTTTAGCACACTCTATACCGTGCAAGCAACTAAAACGACATTTATTGATTACCCGCAGCAACAATTTGAGGAAATAATCATGGTTTACGATTTCTAAAGACCCGCTGCTCAACCAAAGCAGCGGGTCTTACATCCAAGCCTAGTTTTTGCTAACAATCGGTGCAGTTAGGCGATAAACATTGGCATTGCTGGGCACAGTGGCGCTGGCATCAACGCCGCTATGCTCAGCTTCGCGATTATCAACCTGATCGATCGCTCGGCTACGGAAATCGTAGCGATGCTCGGGCTGACCAATAAACACAGTCGAACTGCTTGGCGGCAGAGTCGTCCAAACATACCATTGGCCATCAGCCTGATCGCGCACGCTAATTTCGATTTGGCGCACGCCACTATCAGCGTCACTGCTGTTTAGATTCAGGCGCACAGCTCCACTTGGCTCAAGCGTGGCGCTGCTAATGCTTGAGCTAGGCGGGCTACCATCAACTTGCCAACTGAGGCTGCGGGTGGCTTCTAAATTGCCAGCAAGATCGCGGGCGGCATACTCTAAGCTGAAGTTGCCGCCGCTTGGCGTAAGCGTCAAGCTACTGCCTGCATCCTCTTCCCAAGTGCTGCCATTGATCCGCCAACGAATGCCAGCCACGCCCGAACCACCATGATCATCGGCAACAATGGTCATTTGAACATTCGGGGCAAAATAGTTGCCATAGCGGATTGCTCCAGCCCCAACACTCACTGGAATTGGGCTAAAATCGCTGCTACCAGGCGATTGCCAATCGTAGCTCAACACGGCTTGAGCAGTGCGCTCAAAATATTTAAAGCCCAGCCGATGTTCGCCAGCATTCAACCAGCGCTCACCAATAACCTCGCGCTCAGGGTGCAAGCCATGGGCCTCGGCCACCAGCGTACCATCAATCCAAAGCCAAGCACCATCATCGGAATTAATGCGGAAACGGTAGGTTCCGGCAACAGGCGCGACAAAACTACGGGTTTGGCGCACAATAAAGCGATCATCGCGTCCAAAAATCCCGCTATCAGCCAAATCGAGGCGGGTTCCGCTCCAATCAAAGCTGCCTAAAAACGCCCCTTCAGGAATCGAAAGTGGGTTGGCAGTCCGCGCCAGAAAATCATCGGGAATCGCGCCCAACTCGTAAACCAAGGCTTGGGGTTGCCAATCGGTATAAATCGATGATTGAGGTGCATCATTTTCGGGATTGATTGTGATGATCTGGCTGGCTTGGTTTTGGCTGAAATAACGCACATATTCTTGAACCAGCCCTGCTCGCAAGGTTACTTGGCGCGGACTGGTGGTGTGATTACGAAAACGCACATAACCCACCAAATCGCGAGCCTCACCAGGCCCAAGGTCGCCGCCAATGCTCCAACGCCATGGATACCCACCAGTATCACCAGCACAGTCAAGCGTCAGACCATCGCCGCCCAGCACCAGCCGAAAACGTCCCGATTCCTTGGGATAGATCGGATAGGCATCGTTGCCATTGCCAAGGAAACATTCGCCTTCATCGTAGGTATAGCCCGTGGTGCTATCGTTGGGGCTGCCCGCGTCGGGAGCTTGGGTTTCAATCGTCACATTGCCAGTGTTACGTACTCGAAACGTTACTTTGAGCAATTCGCCACCAGCCAAGCTTGTACGATCATAATTAACTGATTCGAGCGCTACATTGACTTGGGTATCTTGTTTGACCCAGCGCACCGTATCGAAAATGACCTTACGATTGGCGCTCAACGGCTCGCTGGTCAAATCGGTTAAATGCACCTCGACTGGCTGGCCCGACAGTGCCAGCGCATTGGTGGTAATTTCAATCCACTCGGTGGTGGTATCTTGGCTCACCACTCGCTCGCCAATTTGCACGCCATTTTGCCAAATTGTGTAGCGAGCACTCTGGGTTGCATTGAGTGCTCCACAATTTTGCGGCACATGGGCAAAGATGCGATAATTGCCAGCGACAATATTGGTATTACGCCAGCGGCCACTATTGCTACTCTCAGCGGGATCATTGGTAGCAAAGGTGTAAAAAATATGGCCGCCGTCACCACACTCAGCCTCATACCATTGGGCCGTCGAGCGAATAAAACTCGATTCCAGATCATCAATCGTCATGTCGCCGTTATCGGGCGTGCTACTCAAACGCGATTGCACTCGCGAACGAATGGTTGGCAACAAGCCATAGAGATTATTCCCTGGACAGGAAGTATAGCCAACTGGATCATTCGCAACATCACGATGGCCGGCAATATTGGGCGTAATTGCTCCAGCATTGCCGCAATAGCGCGAAATATCGCAGCCATAGTAATACGAGCGGCCCAACGGATCGATCCCACGTTGCTCGGCTTTCCATGCCAATAATTCAACCAAGCTATTTTGGGCGGTACTGGTTGGCGGCACGCTAGCATAGGTTCCTACCATCGAAACGCCCATCGAGCCATAATTACCAGTATCGTGAAAGGCCACGGCGTTATCGCCGCCAGCCCGACCCTCGAAAATCGTTCCATCGGGCGCAATCAAATAGTTATAGCCAATATCGCCCCAACCCCGCGTAAAGGTATGAAACGACCAAATCGCCCGAATCCGATCGCCCCACCAGCCTTCGCTCCCGCCCAAACTATTGGCATCGGCGGTATGGTGCACCACCAAATGAGTCACCGGATAGTAGGCTGGCGGCACGCGGCTGCCTTGACCATCGGGGCTACCCCAGCCAGTCCGGCTAACCACGGGCGGTTTGGTCACATCGGTCGCTCGTTCTGCACTGGTTTCAGGCGCAGCAGGGGTTAATGCACCAACATCAACGGTATTGACTTGCAATTCGCGCAAAGTTGGCAAACTCCCATCGGGCGCAGGCCCGAATTCAATTTTAGCTTGCCACCAGCTTGCCACGCCAGCAAAAATCGGCGAACCCCAATGCAAATCGGCGGCATCACGCTCATCCAAAAAATCGTGTGATTCTTCAACTAAGCCCCAGCGCGACCAAGTATTGCCATCGCTAGAAACCCGCAGCGAAATTTGCAAGGTTGCCGAAAGCGGTACATCGGCTTGCCATGCTGCCAGCAGATCACTAAATTGATTGACCTGTTGGGGCACAGTGATCAACATCCCGCCAGCAGGTTCAGGTCGAATTCCATCTGGTGTGATGCGAGTACGCTGCCCATTGCCACGGCCCAAGGCGTTGGTATCCAAAACGGTTGTCACTGGCTCGAATGAAGCCGAACGGCGTTCGCCAGTTTGGGCTGAAGCTGCAACCACAAACAATGCCGCAATAATGGCCGCAGGCCAAGCCAGCCAACGCAATGGCTGACGAATGGTACGGACTAATGCAATCCACCAAAATGCTACTTGGTTCATCGCAACCCCCAAAACTAGGTTAAATCGTAGCTGTTGCTACGAACTGTAGCATGAGCCTTGCAGTAAAAGCAGCCTTTTAAATGACAATCGGATGACAAGGGGGATGATATAGAGCATAGAGCATAGAGCATAGAACATCCAAGGGATGAGGATTCAGGGGTCAGGAAATTCGGTGGCAAAACAGGAAGTAGATGAGGGTAGCAGAATAATCCCAGCTATTTGTGTCAATCTGTGGTCAAAAGCTTAACTTCATGTACCTTCGTGCTCTTCGTGGATCAAAGAAGAGGATCAGGCCATACAGCCCGATCCCCAATAACCGATCCCCGATCCCCAGCCTCAACTATTGCTGAATTTCGGCCTCGCGTTGCAACGCTTCTTCGCGAGCCATAAACTCGTTGATTGTACGTTCGAGTTTTTTGGCTGAGAAGGGCTTAGCAATCATTGGTGTGCCAATTTGACGCATCGCGGTAATCGTGGCTGGACTCATCGTATCGCCAGTGATAAAGATAAAATGTTTAGCAAGTTCAGGGGCTTTTTGTTGCAAAGCCCGATAGAGCTGGAAGCCATTCATGCCTGGCATTTTAACATCGCTCAGAATCAAATCGAATGGCGCTTGCTCAACCGCTTGCAAAGCAGCCTCACCACTAGCGACCACCACTGGCTGATGACCCAAATCGCGCACCAAGCGCTGAATCACCTGGGCCACGCCTTCCTCATCGTCAACCACCAAAATTTTATAGGCTTGGTCGGGCTTAATCGTGGTTTCACGATCATCGTCGTTGATCAACTCAGGATTATCGCCCTGAACCACTGGCAAGGCCAAATGGAAGGTCGTACCTTCGTTGGCCACGCTATCAACCCAAATATTGCCACCATGATCATGCAGAATGTTGTAGCAGATCGATAAACCCAGCCCTGTACCCTTACCAACAGGCTTAGTGGTAAAAAATGGATCGAAGATCCGCCCGACGAGATGCTGAGGAATGCCTGGTCCAGTATCGCCGATGTTGATCCGAATTTCATCATCAACCCGCTCGGTTTTGACGGTCAAGAAACCGCCGCCACCTTTTTCGGCCATAGCTTGGTGCGCATTGCCAATCAAGTTCAGAAAAACCTGTTGTAGTTGATACGGATCAGCGACGGTAGTTGGCAGCTCTGGCTCGAATTGGCGTTGAACTTTGATGTTATCGACGCGCAAGTGATAGCTATGCAGGCTCAGCGTGTCGTCGATAACTTTATTGACATCGACTAACACCCGCTGCGGCTGATGCTCACGGGCAAAGGTCAGCAGGTTGGTCACAATTCGCGCTGCTCGTTCAGCTTGATTATTGATGTAATTCAGGTCGGTACGGGCATCATCATCTAAATCTTTGCGGCGCAGCAATAGCTCGGCAAAGCCTTTGATGCTGGTCATCGGATTGTTCAACTCGTGCGCAACCCCAGCCACCAATTGGCCAATCGCTGAGAGTTTTTCGGCCTGCAATAGTTGCAATTCCAAGCGGCGGCGGTCGGTCACATCCCGCGCAATACAGTGCAGACCAATCACCTGATCGCCACGCTGCATCAATTGGGCGCTAACTTCAATATGCAAATCTTCGCCATTGGCGCGACGCAAGGTCAATGGAAACGCGCCGCCATCACCAGCAGCCTTGGCTAGTTGGCGTTGCAATTGATGCTCGATTGCTGCTTGATCGTCGGGCACACACAGCGAAATCAGGGTGCGCTGCATCATTTCAGCCACGGTCATGCCCAGCAATTTGACCCCTTGACGATTGATCGAGGCAATTCGTAGTTGTGGATCAAGCGTGAAGATCATATCGTTGGCGTTATCGAACAATTCGCGATAGCGTTGCTCAGAATCGCGGGTCGATTTAAACAAACGCGAATTTTCAATCGCAATCGCCGCATAATCGGCAATCGCCGAGAGCAAATATTGGTCGTTTTCGCTAAAGGTGCGTTGCTGTACCCGATTATCAACCGCCAACACACCAATTGCATGGCGACCAACAATCAAGGGCACTTGCAACATTGCCTGCACCAAAAGGCCAGTGCGCAGTTTTAAATCTTGGTGTTGCGAGCGATCAAGTCGAATTGGCTTGACAGTGCGAATAACTTGACCCGCCACATTGTCATCCATCTTGACCCGAAAACGCTGCACCCGCTCCTCGCCCAGATTTTTGGCCGCCCGCAAATATAGCTCATCACCATCGCGCAGCAACAAATAGCCTTCTTCGGCGTGGGTCAGATACACCCCAGCATCGACGATCCGTTCGAGCAATTCTTCGAGATCGAGCAGTGAGGTCACCGATTTACCAACGCTGGAAAGAATCGTCAACTCCTGCAAGCGTTGCTGCAAGGTGCGGGTAAGCACCTCTTTTTCGCGCTGCAAACGGCGTTCGCGCAAGGCACGTTCAATCGCTGCGCCCGCTTCAGAAGCATCAAAAGGCTTGATCAAATAATTTTTGGCACCAAGTCGAAAGGCCTCGACAGCGGTTTGCTCGGTACCATGGGCGGTCATCAAAATCACCGGAATATCGTAGCCAAGTTCGCCCATTTGGCGAAGCACATCAAGCCCCGATGTATCGGGGAGTTGGAGATCAAGCAAAATTAGGTCGGGCTGGCGTTGTTTCAAAAAAGCCAGACCTTCCCAGCCTGTGGGTACGACGCGCGAACGATAGCCATAGTATGGCAGCACCGTCTCAGCCAAAAAATCGGCTATCTGACGGCTATCGTCGATGATGAGGATTTCTTCCATGGGACATCCTTCGCGTGTTGTTGCGTGTTGTATGGGCAGATTGTTGGACTCATAGCTATTCTAACGAGTCGCATCGCTCTACGCAATAGGTTTAACCGCAATCTAAGCCTTAAAATGATTATTTTCGGTTTGGCACAAAGCCAAAATCGCCAACGAGGCTAGCTAGTGCGCCTTCTGCGTCGATTTTACCTGTTTTAATCCCGTGGTCAATCTGCACCACCCGTTCGTGGAGCATACGCAGCTCGGTTGGGCTGAAGTTACGGGCTTGTTCAGCTGCTTTGCGAGCCACAAACGGTTTTTGACCCAAAAGTTTGGCTAATTCATCGGGTGCAACACGTCCAGCACTCTGCGCCGCCAACATCAAACGTGCTTGGCGAGCAATCATGGTCAAAATGTACAACGGCGCAGCATCATCGGCTAATAAGCCATTTAAGCCTTGTACCGCTGCCGCACCCCGCCGAGTACTTAATGCATCGATAAAATTAAATAAGTTGGTTTCTGTCTCATCAGCTACTAGCAAATCGACCTCGCGAATGCTGATTGTGCCATTTTCGCCAACATAGGCGGCTAATTTAGCAATTTCATTATGCAGCATCCAGCCATCGCTGCCCACATAATTGGCCAAATGTTGGGCGGCATCAGGGCGTAATTGCACGCCGTTGGATTGGGCTTCTTGCTGCATCCAAGCGATGAGCGCATTACCTTCACGCAAATTAAATTCGCGCTGTTCGGCTTGTTTAGTTTTGACCAGAGCCTGAATATCTTTGACCACACTCAAACGACTATCGGGGGCATCACTTTCGTTGAGCACAAGGTCGGTGGTCGAGGGCAAGCGCTGCACCAAGCTTTTGAGGCCATCACGCATTTCAGCCGATTTGGCATGCTTCAACAGATCATGCACAATCACCAAGCGGCGATCATGAAAAACGGGATACGCTTCGCAAGCAGTGCGCACTTCGTTGAGTTTGATCGATTTGCCGTGGAGCACCACCACATTAAAGGCAGCGGCATCAGGTGGAAAGGCCGCCTTAAGCGCGTTGATCGTGGCTTGGCGGGTATAATCGTCGGGGCCAAAAAAGAGATACAACATAAAAGTAAACACCCTTCTATCAGCCGTGAGCGGGGTAGTTTTGAACCTGCTTTCGCAGGTGGGTGCCAGCCCTTGAGTCGTACAGCACCAGCCGCACTAGTCGCGGAACCCGGCTCCCCTTCATAAAGTGTTGGCTCAAAACTAATTCCCACCGCACGTACAGCGAAGGGTGCACCCTATTGTACTATAGCCCACTCAGATCTGCAAAAACCACCAACTAGTATCCTAACACTAGAATATCAGCTTAACCAATTTCGTTGGTGCTGGGTGGGTACAAATCACGCAAGCCCTGGGCCGTCGCCCGCATCATATCGATCAATTCGGGTGGCTCTAGCACACGACAATTCTCCAAGTAGCGCAACAGAATTTGGCGCGTTTGCCAGAGATTATGCACCGTGGCCGTCACCAAGGCCGAGCCATCATCACGATATTCAATTTTAGTGTTGGCAAACCAATGGGCAACTTTTTTATTGCGGGCAACGACATCACGCAACTCATATTTAACTGTCCAAGTTGGGCGTTTGGGCAGCGCTGGTGGCAAGACCCGGGGCAAAATTGTTAAGCTGTTTTTGCTGATATAGTCGATGCGATAATCAACATAGCGGCCAATCCGCTCGACCATCTGTTGCGGACCATCAAAACAATAGCCCAAAAGATACATATGGCCATCGCGAGTAAAAATATTAACTGGTCCAACCCGATGCATCTCCTCACCATCACGTTGGCTTGAAGTATAGCGAAAACGAATTTCGCGGCGCTGGGCAAGGGCTTTACGCAAGCTGCGCATAATTTGCGGATCATGTTCATACGGCGCAACTGGGCCAGCCTGCTGCAAAACTGGCTCGCCCACATTCAAGGCTCCACGCCGCTCGATTGGCAAGAAATCGATAATCCGCTCAACCAACCGCCGCACCTGTTGATGATCGGGAAAAGTGCTATTGGCAGTATAGGTTGCATCAAGAAAGCGCAGCGCCGCGATTTCATCGTTGGTTAAATTGAGCAAGGCCAAATCGCCAACGCTGACCAAACGATACCCCACCGAAGCCGTGTATTCGATCACACAACCAAAGACCTCGCGCAAAGCCCGTAGATCGTGGCGGAGCGCCTCGCGGGCCGCTTTGGGATACGCTTCGAGCATCTGGCCATTAACTTCGTCGATCAAGGCCTCGCTGGTTTTGGGGCCGCTGCCCAAACAACGCAGCAACAACATCTGACGCTGCACCTTCATTACCGATGAACGCTTAATCCCGCGTGCTTGTCGTTTTGTGTTCACATATTCCTCACTATTCCAAAATAAGCCCATTCAGATTGTTGTGGTGTGGAACGTGGGGCACATATGGGACTGCAAACAAATTGTACAAGATCAACGACAATCACTCGTGTAGCGAGCAATCGAGGCTCGTCAACAGCTTGCACTGAATGTGGTAGCATAGCAATTATCGGCCAAAGACCAAGGCAATGTTTGTAATTCGTTCTTTTTTGCCTAGGAGGATGCATGAATTACTATCAGGATGTGTTCCCATGGGAAGTCGTCGTCGTAAGCTCGGTCATTTTAGCTTCGATGGCGCTCTTTTCCACAGTTCGTTGGATTTTTCGGCCACAACCTAAAGTGTTTCCAGGCAAACGGATCGTGCTATTCGTGATTTGTCTTGGCTTGATATTTTATGCCTTCCGTTTTGTGCCAAACTTTCGCGATAAATTTGAGCTTGGGCTAAGCACCAATCGCGCCGCAACCAGCGATACCCCGATCGTGCCTGAATTGATGACCCCACGCTTTACCCTCGATAAAAATACGGTCTATCAAGCAGGCGTGCGCACGATTCAGGCCCAACGTGGCTGGACGATTACCAATCGCTCCGATAGCCAAACATCGCTCAAGGTCGATATTAATGTGATGATGGGGATCTTCACCGATGAGTTAACTGTCGCCTTTATTGATGAGGGCGGCCAAACTCGCGTGGATGTTCAATCAGTATCCAAGGTTGGCGGTGCAGATCTTGGGGCAAATCGGCGGCATATTCGCCAGCTGGTACGGGCACTTGAGGAAGATTTAGGCACACCAAGCCAATAAAGCGTTACACCAACAAGGGTAGTTGAATGTGGCTACCCTTGTTGTTAATAATTTCAACTACCACAATTCGCTACGTAAGCCAAGCACTGCGCCTAGCTCACGCAAAGTTGTAGCAGCCAAATCAGCGTCATCAATTTCGCCATTAATACTGGCTTCGGCCAAGGTGATTAACGCTTGTAAACAGGTTGGTGTTTGAAAATCGGCATCAAGTGCTGCGATTGCCTCATTGCGCAGTTCTTCAGCATGAAGTGCGCCACCAGATACGCCACTATTGACTGCCTGTTTGAAGCGTGCAACCGTGCGTTCGCCCCAAGCCACATCATCATCGCTATATTCAAATTGATCGCGATAATAATATTTGAGCAAGCCCAAGCGAATGGCATCGGCGCTGTAGTGTTGCAAGGTTTTGCTAGCCAACACCAAATTGCCCAGCGATTTGCTCATTTTTTCGCCTTCGTAATAGACCATGCCAATATGCGACCAAGCAGCAACATGCGGGCTTTGGCCAGTGAAATTCTCGGCTTGGGCTAATTCGCAAGCATGATGCGGAAATTGTAAATCGCTGCCGCCACCATGAATATTGATCTGCGGCCCGAGATACTCTAACACCATGGCAGTGCACTCGATATGCCAACCTGGCCGACCGCGGCCCCACGGACTATCCCACCATGGCTCGCCGGGCTTGGTCGCTTGCCACAACACAAAATCCAATGGGTCGCGTTTATGGGGATCATCGGGGAAATTGCCACGCTCATTGGCAATCGCCAACATACTGGCATAATCGCTGTGAGCCAAACTGCCAAAATCGGGATCAGCATGGACATTGAAATAGACATTGCCTTGATTTTCATAGGCCACGCCACGCTCGATCAAGCCACTATTTACCTCGATAATTTTGGCGATGGCATCGGTAGCTTTGACATAGTGATTAGGCATACGCACATTCAAGGCATCCATATCACGTAAAAAGCGCTCAGTCTCTTGGCGGCCCAATTCATCCCACGTTAGGCCAAGTTGGGCACTTTTGCGCAAAATATCATCATCAATATCAGTCACATTTTGCACATACAACACTGGCAAGCCTTGCCATTCCAAATAGCGCCGAATCGTATCGTAGACCACATAAGTCCGTGCATGGCCCATATGGGTTGTATCATAGGGAGTCACGCCGCATACATACATGCGCACAAAGCCATCGATTGGCTCCATGGCAACCGAGGTTTGGCGCAGAGTATCATAAAGTAACACGACTAGGCCTCCCCTTGGTCGTCGAGCGTTTGATCAAGCGCATCGTCACGTTCAATTCGCAAACCATCTTCATACGAGCCAGCCCGATCTTCCACGCCACCTGATTCGGCCACTTCAGGATTGGTATATTTGCCATCTTGAAAACCGCTATCGTAGCCAGCTTGGCCCTCGAAGCCTTGATCATCATCACGTTTGGGTGGTTGTTCGGTCATGATTGATCCTCTAACACAGAATTATCCTGTAGTACTGTACCTCAAAAATGGCCAAAATACCGTCAGATCACAATTAACATTGCAACAATCGCTGGCGGCTTGTATCATAGCGGCCATGCAAGCACCACAACCATTAATTATCGCCATCGTTGGCCCAACTGCGGTTGGCAAAACGGCCTTTTCACTCGATTTAGCTCAAGCCTTGAACGGCGAGATCGTCTCAGTCGATTCGCGCTTAGTTTATCGGGGGATGGATATTGGCACAGCCAAACCCACGCCTGCTGAGCAAGCGCTGGTCAAACATCATTTAATCGACGTGGTTAATCCTGATCAGGAATATAGCCTAGCAACCTACCAGGCGGCGGCCTACGCGGCAATTGCCCAAATTCAGCAGCAGGCCAAACAGCCAATTTTGGTGGGGGGCACGGGCCAATATATGGCAGCACTGCTTGAGGGTTGGAGCATTCCCGAGGTTGCGCCAAATTATGAATTACGAACGCGGTATGAGCAACAGGCAACCAGCGAAGGTCATACGGCGCTCCATCAACAACTGCAAACGATCGATCCCGAGGCCGCCAAAGCAATCGACCCAACCAACGTTCGGCGGGTGATTCGCGCCTTAGAAGTTTTTCATGAAACAGGCCAGCCGATCAGTCAACTTCAGCGGCGCAATCCGCCACCCTATCGCATATTAACGCTTGATCTAGAGCGACCGCGCGACGAACTGTATGCCCGCATCGATCAACGAGTTGATGTGATGGTGCGCGAAGGACTGATTGCCGAAGTTTGGGCTTTAATTCGCCAAGGCTATGGCTGGGAGTTACCATCGATGTCGGGGTTAGGCTATGCCGAATTTCGGCCACTGTGGCAAGGCCAGCAAAGTGCTGGCGCTTGCATCAGCCAACTCAAATTCAACACCCATCGTTTTGCCCGCAAACAAGGCGCGTGGTTTCGGCGTTTGCCCAATCGGGTTAGCCTCGATGCCCGTCATACGGATTTACTGGCACAGATGCAGGCGCTGCTTGCTGCAATGCCTGAGCACGCACCAACACATACTGATCACTAGCTTGTTGCAAAAACTGCTCAGGATCACCAGGCACGCTGTAGCCAAGCCGCCCAAAGAGCGCATAAGCCAATTGAGTTGCAATTCGCAAACGTCGATCGGGGGCTAAAACAGCGCGGCGCAGCAAAAAGTTTTGCACTAAATCCATATCGCTTGGGCGCAAGGCAGTAATATTGGGCAAGGTTGCGCCACTATCTTTGAGCGCACTCGCAACTTTATCATCGCGGGTTGATTGCAACAACATCTCAAGCGTCACCCGTTGCCGATCGCGCACCACAAACGTGCTTGCAGCCAAATCTCCCAAACGGCGGGCACGCTTATCGATCAACATCGTGAGCAACCCAGTTGAATAATAGGCTGGAACAAAATCAATTAACCGCAGTAAATTCCGAATCAAGCTGCCAGTGAAGGTTAATGGCTTGCCTGCCTCTTGCACCACTCGAATCCCCAAAAGCCGCTTGCCAGGCGTTTGCCCATTCCAAAAGCGCTCAAAGGCGATATAATAAACCAAGACGGTAAAAATACAGAAGAAAAAGAAAATTCGATAGGCTGCATCACTGGGATTGATATCATTTCCGATATAGACCCGTTGGGCAAGAAACAACAAAATTGAGAAGAAGGCCGTATCGATAACTGCTGCAACAAAGCGTGTGCCGATTCCAGCCACATCATAACCAAACTCAATACTTTCGGGAGTATCAATAATATAGCGATCACTTCCACGATTATCGATCATCTCTATCTCCAACAATATAACTAGTAGAGGAGTAGCTTTATGGTAGCAGAAGATTTTATCAATGCCAAACATCGTGCTTGGGAACGATTAACCCAGCTAACCAGTCGTGCTCAGAGTAATATTATTGCCATGGATGCCACTGAATTGCAAGAGCTAGGCCGACTTTATCGCCAAGCGACCTCAGATTTAGCCCAAGCGCGGCGCGATTTTCCAGGTCATCCCTTGACAATCTATTTAAACGATTTGGTGGCGAAGGGCCATAGCAGCATCTATCGTGAGCGCAATTCGCCAATTACTGGAATAAAAAACTACTTTCTCTATCAACTGCCCCAAGCCTTCCGTGAGCTATTACCATTTACGGGCATAGCATTTTTAGCATTTTTTCTCCCCGCAATTGTGGCTTGGGTCATCAGCTACCAAGATCCGGTGCGAGGGGTAGCCTTAGCGCCTGAATTTCAGCCAGTGATTGACGATATGCGAACCAATACTGAATGGTGGCGCGATTTAAATGACAACAATGCTGAAGGCGCAGTTATGATTTTATCCAATAATATCTTTGTCTCATTTCAAGCATTTGTGGGAGGGTTGACCTTAGGGTTACTCACCCTTTATGCCCTGTATTACAACGGATTAATGCTAGGGATTCTATCCGGAGCAGCTCAAAATTTGGGCTTTGCCGATAACCTATGGGGCTTTATTGCGGCGCATGGACCAGTTGAGTTAAGCATTATCTTTCTTGCTGGTGGTGCTGGCTTACAACTTGCTTGGGCCATTTTACGGCCTGGCATGGTTTCGCGGCGAGCCGCCTTGGCGATTGCAGCGCAACGGTCATTCAAAGTATCAGGAGCAATCGTAATGTTTCTGATTCTAGCGGGATTGATTGAAGGCTTTATTTCGCCGCAATATCTACCATTGTGGTTTAAGATTGCAGTTGGTATTATCAGTGCTGGCAGTATGTATGCCTATCTTTTATTAGCTGGACGCAATGTCCAACAACCAGAATCTGCTGAAGCAAGCGCCTTGAAGCTTGAAACCCCAGCACACTAGAGGATCATAATGAAACGACGAGATCAATTAGCGATTGGTTTGATTTGTGCAGCTTTAGTTGGATGCGGCACACCAGTTGCTAGCCGCCCAACTCCCAAACCGATTGTTAATCTAACAGCGGCACCAACTATCGATTTAGATGCAACCCGTGAAGCCTATAAAAATGAGTTACAACCGACCGCCCAGCCGCTCGGTTTATATATTGTGCGCGATGGCGATACACTTGAATCGATAGCCTTAGCCTTTAATACCAGCGTAGAAGAAATTTCAGCTACCAATAAACTTGAAGATATCAATGTTATTGCAATTGGCCAACCGCTGATCATCCCATCGCTGATTAGTGGCACGAGCAATCTGACAATAACTCTGCCATTAAATCAGTCTAAAGACCTAACTCCAACACCTTGACAACGATTTTCAGCATGCTATACTTTCAGTATAACCTTTATTCGATAACTACCGCAAGGGATAAAGGAGGTGATGCCAATGAATGATAGTAGTCATTGTAGCATCACGGAGGGACTTCTCTAGTCCTATCGTGAAGCGAAAAGACGAAAGCAAACCGCCAGTTCGATGAACTGGCGGTTTCGCATTTTAGGCGAGCGAAGCCAGCTTCGCTCAAGTGCTTTAGCATACACAAAGACACGCTAGATGTTCAACATCTAGCGTGTCTTCGATTGGATGGTACGCATCCCCCTACGTTCCCACAGCGGGTGCTGCAGTAGCCTCGGTGTGTGTCGCGTTCACGGCCTGGTTCGGGATGGAGCAGCGTGGGTCACAACCACCTCGACACGTACCAATGGTAAACCTAACAACAGATAAGCTTGATAACTATAGTTTCAAAAATTGCAATAAACACATCACAGATTGAATGCTTGCCGACGCGCGGCAACCGATGATCGCTCGGCTGTCTGTTGTTGTCTGCTCTACCGTTCACACGGCCTCCACAGCAACCCAGTTCCCGTCTCGTCTCGACGGTGCCTCTCATACATTTCTGCACTCG